>NZ_LMME01000006.1:0-117401 GCF_001422125.1 Methylobacterium sp. Leaf85
AACCAAACACACCAGAACACAACACGCAAAAGCCCGCAGCGTAAAACGCCGCGGGCTTTGTCATGTCAAATGACATCTCCAAACTCAGCGGGAACGCATCACGATCCAAAGCGCGTGGATCGAACCCGGCAGATAGAATAAAATGCACAGCAGGATGTTCAAAAAGAACTGAACCCCGATCCCGACGGTCAGAAGCACCGCGATCGGCGGCAGAAAAATCGCGATGAGAATGCGAATGAGGCTGGACACAGTGTTCCCCTGATCGATCATGTGATTGGTCGCTCCGGTGAACCGAAACGGCCGCGCTTAAGTTCCCTCGGCCTCGCTGTTCCCGCAGCGCGGCTGGTCGTCATCTCATGCTGATCGAAGGCCTTCACTACCTGACGACGCCGGTCCCGCGGGCGCAGCGGACGCTGGGGTATCTGCGCGAGAGCGTCCTGTTGATGTCGCGGTCGCGGCGCTGCCGCGCGGCATGGGCGGACCATCTCGATGCGGCCCGGTCCGCCATACGGCAATCCTGCGCAGATCTGGACCGTCGTCGCACCGCCGTGGTTCTCGGGTCGGGCCTCCTGGACGACGTACCCTTGGCTCATCTGGCCCAATGTTTCGAGCGCGTGATCCTCGTCGACATGGTCCATCTCTGGCCGGCGCGCTGGGCGGCGCATCGCTATGCGAATGTCGCTCTGCAGGTCTCGGATCTGAGTGGATGCGTGAAATGGCTGAGAGGGGAGGGGGAGCGGTGTGCCGATCCTCTCTCGGTGTTCGATCGGGGTGACATCGACTTCGTCGTCTCAGCCAACTGTCTCTCGCAATTGCCGATCCTGCCACTGGATTGGTTCGAGTCGCGCAACAGACCTCCTCCCGACGAACTCGGCCGCAGTATCGTGGCGGGTCACCTCGAAGGATTGTCACGTCTGCAGACGCGTGTCTGTCTCATCGCCGATACCGAGCAGGTGACGGACAACCGCGAAGGCCAGCTCGTCGAACGGTTCGATCTTCTACATGGCATCGTCCTGCCCATACCGGATCGGTCCTGGATCTGGGAGATCGCACCGTTCGGTGAAGTCGAACGACACAGAAGGGAGCGCCATCGCGTCCAGGCTCATCTCGATTGGCGACCATGAGAGATTGGCACGACGTCGTAGCGCCCGGACGAAAAAAGCCGCCCGGTCAGGGGCGGCTTCCGAATTGGTCGGGTAGCGGGTCCAATACCCTATTCCACGGTGGAGGGCGTATCGTCGGTGCTGTTGCTGCCGCCCTCGGAACTCTCCGATCCCTCGAAACGCGGACGACGCCGACGACGGGGCTTGGGGGCGGTGGGAGAGGTATCGTCCTTCGACACGTCGCCGGCGAGATCCCGTGTCGGTTCCGGCGCGGCGGTCGGTTCCACGAAACGCTCAGGCAACGGCGGCGGGGCTACTGGGCGAGGAACGGCGGTCAGGAAGGCCGGAAGGGCCGCGACATCCTCGGAAGACCGCAGATCGGGCTCTTCCCGGCGACGGGAACGCCGCGGGGCCGTCTCCGAAGAACGACGGGCGTCGTTGCGGGCGGTGTCCTGACGGGGGGAATCCTGGCGAGCGGTTTCGAAGCGAACCGGTTCCTGGCGCGGACTCTCCTGACGATGAGCATCCTGCCGGGGCGCTTCCTGACGTGAGGTGTCCTGGGGCGTCACATCCTGCTTCGGCTGAGCATCGCCGCCCTGAAATTCGCTGCGAGGGTTCTCGTAGCGGGAGCCGTCGTTGCGGCCTTCGTTACGGCCCTGGGCACGATTGAAATCGGCACGGGGCTGGTCCTGCCGAGCATAGTCCTGGCGCGCCTGGTCAGGCCTCGCCTGCTCGTACCTCGGGCTTTCTTGCCTCGTGTTTTCTTGCCTCGTGTTTTCCTGCCTGTTGCCCTCGCCCCGGAAGGAATCCTGCCGGTTGTAATCCTGCCGACCACCGTCGTTGCGGTTTCCGTCGTAGCGAGAGCCCTCCTGGCGGCCGCCATCTTGCCGGTTGCCGTCTCGATTGCCCTCGAAACGCTGCGGGCGATCGTTGCGGTTCTGGAAGCGCTCCCGGCGTGGATGACGCTGATCCGACGGCGAGTCTTGCCGTGTATCTTGCCGGGTATCCTGGCGGGGCTCGTAGGATTGCGGCTGAGGCTGTGGCTGAGGCTGTTGGGCCGGATCGCCGTATTCCTCGTTATAGCCGTTGCCGTAGCCGTTGGCGGCATAGCCCAGGCTCGCGCCCTGACCCTCATCGTCGCCGTCGTCGTCATCGTCGTAGCCGTTACGGGCATACCCACCGTTCTGCTGGCGGTTCTGCTCCTGGGCACCCGAGATGATGCGGAAATAATGCTCGCCGTGCTGGAAGTAATTCTCGGCGGCCACCGGGTCGCCACTCGCTTGCGCATCGCGCGCGAGCTGGGCGTATTTATCGGCGATATGCTGCGCCGTCCCGCGGATTTTTACATCCGGCCCGTTGGACTCGTAGGAACGCGTCAGCGGATTGGGACCTTTGGGGCGGTTGCGACCGCGCATCCGTCTATTCTGGTTTGGTCTCATCGGTCTCGATTGACCCTCGTTCAAATCGGAGCGTCTGATGATGCGGCGGGGCTACGGGCGAAGAAGGAGAACCCGTTTCGGGTACTTCCTAGTCCTCGTAGGATCCGGTCAGTGGTTCCGCGATCGATTTTGCCGTGCTCGCCGTATGTCCGGTCAACCGATTCCTGCACTCACAGTGCGGCGCTCATCGGTCGTCTGGCACTCAATTCATCAAGCTTCCACACGGCGTCTCGTGCGTATCGGCTTGATGGTGGGGAGATCGTCTAAAAGTATCGCGTGCTAGACGCCGCCGACACTTCTACCTCGATCCGCCTTGACGGATCGTTCGCGACCTGACTGTGACACTAGCGACTCCCCAAGCCCACAACAAGCTCTTTTTCATCTCCTGTCGTCGTTGGCCGTTGGCGGACGTCCGGCCAGCGTGACGACACGGGCGTGGCCGGCCAGATCTTGCCTCACGGACCCCCGTGCGAACCCCGCCTCGCGGCCGATCCTCAATACGTCCTCGGCCTGATCATGGCCGACCTCGAAGACGAGGGCTCCGTCCGGGGTGAGCAGGGGACGACCGTCCGTCGCCCCGCTCACTTCCCTCACGATCCGTCTGTACGCCTCGAGTCCATCCTCGCCACCGTCGAGGGCACCGAGCGGATCATGGCAGCGGACTTCCCTGGACAAGGTCGAGATGATCGCGCTCGCGATGTAGGGCGGGTTCGAGAGGACGACGTCGAACGGCTTGCCGAGGGCGGAGCACCAATCCCCCGCGACGAAGGCGGCCCGCCTCCCGACACCGTTGATCCGGGCATTGGTCCGGGCGCAGGCGAGCGCTTCGTGCGAGCGGTCGAGGCCCACTCCGAAGGCCTGTTTCCATTCGCCGAGGAGCGAGACGAGAATGCAGCCGGATCCGGTTCCGAGATCGAGAAGGCGGAGGGGGCGGTCGCGGGTGGTGTGGAGCGCCAAAGCGGCATCGACGACGGTCTCGGTATCGGGCCGTGGCACCAGGGTCGCCGCGTTGAGGATGAACGGGAGGCCCCAGAACTCCCACTCGCCGAGGATGCGCGCCACGGGCTCGCCCGCGAGCCGTCGCCGCATCGCTTCCCCCAGCCGCAGGGCACCCTGCTCACCGATGGGCTCCGCACCGGAAAGGGCGAGCTCTGTCGGCGTGATGCCGAGGACGTGGAGGAGGAGGAACCGGGCATCGCTTGCCCCACCGTCGATCCCGGCTTGGGAAAAAGCCGCAACGGCATGGCGCAAGGCCTGCGAGCGCGACTGCCGAGGATCGATGCCGCCACTCACCGCGTCGTCTTCGGTCACGCCAAGTCGCGTGCCGCCAGGCTCGTTTACGCCAGGTTCGTTCACGCCATGCCTTCGGCGGCCATGAGTTCCGCCTGGTGCTCGGTGATGAGGGCATCCACGAGCTCGTCGAGGGCCTCTCCCGCGAGCACCTCTTCCAGCTTGTAGAGCGTGAGATTGATGCGATGGTCGGTGACCCGCGCCTGCGGGAAATTGTACGTGCGAATGCGCTCCGAACGATCGCCGGAACCGACCTGCGACTTGCGGTCCGCGGCCCGGACGGCATCCTTGGCCGTCCTTTCGGCATCGTAGAGCTTGGCGCGCAGGAGCGACATGGCGCGCGCCCGGTTCTTGTGCTGCGAGCGCTCTTCCTGGACGAAGATGACGATCCCGCTCGGCATGTGGGTGATGCGGATCGCCGATTCCGTCTTGTTGACGTGCTGGCCGCCGGCGCCCTGTGACCGCATCGTGTCGATCTTCAGGTCGGCATCGTTGACGACGATATCGACCTCCTCGGCTTCCGGCAGCACCGCCACCGTGGCGGCGGAAGTGTGAATCCGTCCCTGCGCTTCGGTGTCGGGCACGCGCTGGACGCGGTGCGCTCCGCTTTCGAACTTGAGCTTGGCGAAGACACCCTTGCCCTTCACCTCGGCGATGACTTCGCGATAGCCGCCGACGGTGCCTTCGCTCTCGGAAATGACGTCGACCTTCCAGCCCTTCAGGTCGGCGTATTTCGCGTACATGCGGAACAGGTCGCCGGCGAAGAGCGCGGCCTCGTCGCCGCCGGTGCCGGCGCGGATTTCGAGGATCGCGCTCTTCTCGTCGGCGGCGTCCTTGGGCAGCAGGATGACCTGGAGCGCCTTGTGGGCGGCCTCGAGCCCCGCTTCCGCATCGGGCTTCTCGGCGGCGGCGAGAGCGCGCATCTCGGCATCCCCCCCCGGCTCGTCGATGAGGGCCTCAATCTCGGCGAGGTTCGTCGCCGCGGCGCGGTAGGCGTGGATCGCCGCCACCACGCCGTCGAGCTCGGCCAGTTCCCTAGACAGCTGGACGAAGCTGTCGGAATCGGCCGAGCCTGCGCTGAGCGTGGCGGTGACGATGTCGTGCCGCGTCAGGATGGCGTCGAGACGGTCTGAAGGAATAGGGGTCATCGCCCGGAGGATACTCTCAACTGTGGAATACGCATGTCCGACGGACGTGCCGGGTCCGCGGGGGTGGTCGTGGCTCTCGGCAAGACGCCGTCACGCTCGCTAGATAGGCACGCCCTGCGCCTTGGCGAAGGCCGTGAGGACCGGCCTCAGGGAGGCACTGTCGCCCGCCCGTTCGATCTCCGCATCGATGAGGGCGGTGACGGCGGCCGCATCGAGGGCGAGCACCATCGCCTTGACCGGGCCGATGGAGGCCGGCGACATCGACAGGTTGCGGAAGCCGAGGCCGATCAGGGCCATCGCCTCCAGGGGCTTGCCGCCGATCTCGCCGCAGATGGTGACGGGGCAGCCGGCGGCGGTCGCCCGCTCCGCGATGAGGCGGAAGGCGCGCAGGGCCGGGATGCTCAGCGTGTCGAACCGGTCGGCGACGCGGCGGTTCTCGCGGTCCACCGCGAAGAGGAACTGCATCAGGTCGTTGGAGCCCACCGACAGGAAGTCGGCGACCTTGGCGATCTCGTCGATCTGGAACAGGAGCGAGGGCACCTCGACCATCACGCCGAGGCGGCAATCGCTCGGCAGGACGTGGCCGTGGCGGCGCAGATGCGCCTTCTCCCGGTCGACGATGGCCTTGGCGCGGACGAACTCGTCCACCGTGGCCACCATCGGGAACATGATCTTGAGGGGCCGGCCCGACGCGGCCCTGAGAAGCGCGCGCAGCTGCACCCGCAACAGGGCGGGGCGGTCGAGGCCGATGCGGATGGCGCGCCAGCCGAGGGCCGGGTTCTCCTCCTCGAGGGCCGGCATGTAGGGCAGGATCTTGTCGCCGCCGATATCGAGGGTGCGGATCGTCACCGGCAGGTCGCCGGTGGCCGAGAACACCGCCTCGTAGAGCGATTGCTGCTCGGCGGCGGACGGCATCCGCTGCGCCACCATGAACTGCAGCTCGGTGCGGAACAGGCCGATGCCCTCCGCCCCGGTCTCGTGGAGATGGGTCAGGTCCACCAGCAGCCCGGCATTGAGCTGCAGGCCGATGGCGACCCCGTCCGTGGTGACGGCTGGCAGGTCGCGAAGCGCCCGGTACTGTTCCTGGCGGCGCGCGCGCAGGCGGACCTGCTCGGCATAGGCCGCCTCGATCTCAGGGCCGGGCCGGACCTGGATCTCGCCGGTCACCCCGTCGACGATGATCGCATCACCCGCGTCGCAGAGCGCCGTGGCGTTGGCGATCTCGCCCACCGCCGGGATCCCGAGGGCGCGGGCGACGATGGCGATGTGGCTCGTCGGGCCGCCTTCCTCCAGCACCACGCCGCGCAGGGAAGCACGGTCGTAGTCGAGGAGGGCCGCCGGCCCCATGGAGCGGGCGACGAGGATCGCGTTCTCCGGGAGCTCCCGGTGCGTGCCGTTGCCCTCCGTGCCGATCAGCGTGCGCAGGAGGCGATTGGCGAGGTCGTCGAGGTCGTGCAGCCGGTCGCGCAGATACGGATCGCTCTGTCGCATCATCCGGGCGCGGTTGTCCGATTGGACACGCTCCACGGCGGCCTCCGCCGTAAGGCCGGAATGGACAGCCTCGCGCATCCGGCGCAGCCAGCCCTTGTCGTGGGCGAACATCCGCACGGTCTCCAGCACCTCGCGGGATTCGCCGGTGCCGATGATGTCGCCGCGCTCCACGAGTTCGTCGATGGCCGAGCGGACCTCGCCGATGGCCTCCTCCAGGCGCTCGACCTCGCGCTCCAGGTTCTCGGCGATGAGCTGCTTCACGATGATGCGCGGCTCGTGCAGCACCACGTGCCCGAGGCCGATGCCGTCGGCGAGCGCGACACCGCGCTGGCTCACGGCGCGGCGCGCGGCCGAGCCTGCGCCCGGTGCCAGGGATTGCAGTTCACCCGAAGCGATCATCTCGGACAGCACCATCGCCGTCGTCTGGAGCGCCTCGATCTCTTCCTCCGAATAGACCCGGTAAGTGAGGTTCTGCACCACGAGGACGCCGAGGGTGTTCCCCGCGCGCAGGAGCGGCACGCCGAGGAAGGCGTGGTAGGCCTCTTCCCCGGTCTCGGGCCGGTACGAGAAGGACGGATGCGACTGGGCGTCCGAGAGCGAGAGCGGTTCGGCGGTCTTGGCGATGAGGCCGACGAGGCCCTCGTCCGCCCGCATCCGGGTCAGGTGGACGGCCGAACGGTTCAGGCCCTCGGTGGCAAACAATTCGAGCGTGTTGTCATCGCTCAGCACATAGACTGAGCAGACCTCGGCGATGACGTTCGCCGCGATGAGGGTGACGATACGGTCGAGACGTGCCTGTGGACTGACCGGCTCCGCCATCGCTTCGCGGAGGCGGCGCAGCAGCAGGCGCGGGCCTCCGGGCGCAGCAGGCATGGTCTCCTCGATCCGAATTCAGTCCCCCGAGGCCCGCCTGCGCAAGTTTCGTGCGCGGCGACGGGGGCGGCGCTCAAGCCTGATCGAGGCCGTATAGCGAGTGGAGCGTGCGCACGGCAAGCTCCGTGTAAGCCGCATCGATCAATACGGAAAACTTGATTTCCGACGTGGTGATCGCGCGGATGTTGATTCCCTTCTGCGCGAGCGCCCTGAATGCCTTGGCGGCGACGCCCGCATGGCTGCGCATGCCGACGCCGATGGCCGAAACCTTCACGACATCGGTGGCGCCCTCGATCTGGGCGAATTCGATGATGCCGCTCTGGGCGTCGAGAATCTTGCGGGCGCGGTCGTAATCGGCGGAGGGGACCGTGAAGGTCATGTCCGTGGTCGACTGGTCGCCCGACACGGTCTGGATGATCATGTCGACGTTGATGTTGGCGTCCGCCAGCGGCCCGAAGATCGCCGCGGCGACGCCGGGGCTGTCCTTGACGCGCCGGAGGGTGATCTGCGCCTCGTCCTTCGAGAAGGCGATCCCGGTGATGATCTGCTGTTCCACGATGTCGTCCTCGTCGCAGATGAGGGTGCCTGTGCGGGCGTTGTCGGGCGGGTCGAAGCTGGAGCGCACCGTGGTCGGTACGCGATGGACCATGGCGAGTTCGACGGAGCGGACCTGGAGCACCTTGGCTCCGAGGGAGGCCATCTCCAGCATCTCCTCGAAGGTCACGCGCTCCATGCGCCGGGCCTTCTGCACCACGCGCGGGTCGGTGGTGTAGACGCCGTCGACGTCGGTGTAGATGTCGCAGCGCTCGGCACCAATGGCGGCGGCGATGGCCACCGCGCTGGTATCCGAGCCGCCCCGGCCGAGCGTGGTGACGCGGCCGGTCTCGGCGTGAATGCCTTGGAAGCCTGCGATCACGGCGACTTCACCGCGGGCGAAGCCGGCATCGAGATTCTTGGGGTCGATCGCCTCGATCCGTGCCGAGCCATGGGCATCGGAGGTCTCGATGGGGATCTGCCAGCCCTGCCAGGAGCGGGCCTTGATGCCGTTCTTCCGGAGCGCCGTGGCGAGGAGGCCCGCGGTGACGAGTTCGCCCGAGGCGACGACGGCGTCGTACTCGGCCTCGTCGTAGAGCGGGTTGGCGTCCTTGACCCAGGCCACCAGTTCGTTGGTCTTGCCGGACATGGCCGAGACCACGACGGCGACGTCGTAGCCGGCCTCGATCTCGCGCGCCACGTGGAGGGCCACGTTGCGGATACGGTCCACGGTCGCCACCGATGTGCCGCCGAACTTCATCACCAAACGGGGCATGTCGGGTCCGCGTCGATCCATTCCAGAGCCGGCTGTCCGCCGGGAGCGCGGCGCTTTTTCGGCTTCGAGCCGGAGCGGCGTCCCGCCGCTGTACCGGCCGGTGCTTCGGCGGGTACAAGGGCACTTCGGACGTGTCAACAATCGGGCATGCGGGCGGGATGGCCCGCATCCGGGTCGGAAGGTCAGGCGAATGAACCCAGCGGCATCTTCTTCCATCGACGCCGAGGAAGTCGCGCGCTTCGAGGGCATCGCCGCGACGTGGTGGGCCGAGGACGGGCCGATGAAGGTGCTGCACCGGTTCAACCCGGTGCGCCTCGCCTATGTCCGCGACGCGATCTGCCGGGAATTCGGCCGCGACCCGCGCATGCCCTATCCGCTGAAGGGGCTGACCATCGTCGATGTCGGCTGCGGCGGCGGTGTCCTGTCCGAGCCCCTGGCGCGCCTCGGCGCCACCGTCACGGGGCTCGATCCGGCGCCCACCAACATCGCCGTGGCGCGTTCCCATGCGCAGGCCGGGGGCGTGGCGGTGGATTACCGCTCTCAAACCATCGAGGAGGTGGTGGCGGCGGGCGAGCGGTTCGACGTCGTCCTAATTATGGAGGTGGTGGAGCACGTGGTCGACATGCCGGCCTTCGTCGCCAGCGCCTGCCAGGCGGTGAAGCCGGGCGGTCTCCTGTTCGCCGCCACCCTGAACCGCACGATGCGCTCCTTCGCGCTGGCCATCGTCGGAGCGGAATACGTCCTCGGCTGGCTGCCGCGCGGAACCCACGACTGGAACAAGTTCGTGAAGCCTGACGAACTGTCCCGCGCCATCGCACGCGGCGGCCTCTCCGTCACTGATACCACCGGCGTCGTATTCAATCCCCTCGACGGGAGCTGGCGGCCCGCCCGCGACACGGCGGTGAACTACATGGTCGCGGCCGCCCGTCCGGCCTGAACCGGGTGCGCCCCTCCTCGTTGACCACGCGAATCGACGAGGAGACATCATGCTGGAAAAGCTTCCGCACGCGGTCGGCGCGGCCCTGTCGGGCCTGAAGGCCGGGCTCGACACGACCGCCTACCACCGGGATTTCGGGAGCGTGCCCGAGACGATCTCGCTGACGAGTCCGGCCTTCGCCGACGGGGCGAGCCTTCCTGCGCGCTTGACCGCCGATGGGCCGGGCGTCTCGCCGCCGCTGTCATGGAGCGGCCTGCCGGCCGGTACGAGCCGCGTGGTGCTTCTGGTGGAGGATGCCGGCAGCCCGACTCCGAAACCCCTCGTCCATCTCATCGCCTGGAATCTCGCCGCAAGCGAAAGCCTTCCCGAAGGCGCTCTCGCCAGCGCCGCCGGTGAGGGATCGCAGCATGACCTCGGGCAGAACAGCTTTCTCAAGGACCAATGGCTGCCGCCGGACCCGCCCACCGGACATGGCCCCCACGCCTACCTGTTCCAGATCTACGCCCTGGATGCTCCGCTCGATCTGCCGGCGAGTCCGGGACGTGCCGCGCTCATCGAGGCTATGACGGGTCGAGTCCTCGCCAAGGGCTGCCTGACCGGACTCTACGAGCGCCGCTGACGCCGCCGCTTGCGCCGATGCCGCCAATCGGTGCAAGCGCGCTCAAGCAAAAGGCGCTGCGGCTCAAGGGAGGATCGGCATGAAGGCTTTGCTCTGCACCAGGCTCGGCGGCCCCGAGGATCTCGCAATCGTCGAAGTGGCCGATCCGGTCGCCGGTCCGGGTGAGGCCGTGGTGCGGGTGACGCTGGCGGCGCTGAACTTCTTCGATACGCTCATCATCGCAGGGCGCTATCAGGTGAAGCCCGATCTGCCGTTCTCGCCCGGCGGCGAAGCGGTCGGAATCATCGAGGCCCTCGGGGAGGGCGTCGAGGGTTTCGAGGTCGGCGACCGCGTCATCGTCCACCGCACCTACGGCACCTGTGCGGAGCGCATCGCGGTGGGCACCCGGCATCTCACCGCCGTCCCCGATGCGGTGAGCGACGAGCAGGCGGCCGGCCTCACCATCACCTACGGCACCTCGCTCCACGCCCTGCGGGATCGCGCGAAGCTTCAGCCCGGCGAGACGCTGGCGGTTCTCGGCGCCTCGGGCGGCGTCGGCCTCGCGGCGGTGGAACTCGGCGTGATCATGGGCGCGAAGGTGATCGCCTGCGCCTCCTCACCGGACAAGCTCGCGGTGGCGCAGGCGCACGGCGCCGAGTTGGGGCTCGATTACAGCGCGGACAATCTGCGCGAGGGGTTGAAGAAGCTCACCGAGGGACGGGGCGTCGACGTGATCTACGATCCCATCGGCGGCGACTACGCCGAACCTGCGCTCCGTTCGCTCGGCTGGAAGGGGCGCTACCTCGTCATCGGCTTCGCGGCCGGCGACATCCCGCGCATTCCCCTCAACCTCGCTCTCCTGAAGGGCATCGACATCCAGGGCGTGCATTGGGGGGTGTTCGTGGAGCGCGAGCCCGAGGCCCACCGGGCGAACCAGGAACAATTGTTGGCCTGGGTGGCGGAGGGGCGCCTCAAGGCGAAGATCCACGGCACTTATCCGATGATCGAATACGAGAACGCGCTCGGCATCCTCAAGCGCCGCGAGGCCGTGGGCAAGGTGCTGCTGCGGCCGTGAGTCGGGCAAGCCCTCCTCCCCCTTGTGGGGAGGAGTTGGAGGTGGGGGTGGTGGGGTGACCCTCAGAGTGTGGAGGCTGGCGGAGCCACCCCCACTCCTGACCTCTCCCCACAAGGGGGAGAGGGACGCGCTCTGCCTGCAAAAGCAGATGGATGAATCCGGTAGCCGCCTGCGGGGAGAGGGGATGCGCACCGCCCCTCAATGGAAATCCCGGCTGCGGTAGACGCGCCGGTCCGGCGGCGCCCCGAAATCCGTGGTCTCCGGTGGGAGGGGGAGACCGCCCTCGCGCAGGGTCCGCAATTCGTCCGTCAGGTCGCGGAACTGCTCGGCCAGGAGATGGACCACCAGCCCCGAGCGCTGGATGCGCCCGCGCACGGCGATGAAGCGGGCGCTCATGGCGATGCGCCGGTTGGCCTCGAAGACCTTCTTCCAGACGATGACGTTGCAGATGCCGGTCTCGTCCTCCAGCGTCAGGAACACCACGCCCTTGGCGGTGCCGGGGCGCTGCCGGGTGAGGACGAGGCCCGCTACCGTGACGCGGGCATTCTGGGCCCATGAGGGATCGTGATGCGCCGCCGCCGGGATCGCGCCGATGCGGGCGAGGCGGGCGCGGAAGAACGCCACCGGATGGCCCTTCAGCGAAAGGCCGGTGGAGACGTAATCCTCCGCCACATGCTCGGAGAGTGCCATGGCGGGCAACTCCACCGCGGGCTCGGCCCGGAACAGGCCGTCATCGGCATGGAAGGCGAAGAGCGGCATCGGCGCATCGAGGAGATGGGTGCGCCGGTCGGTGGAGACGCCCCGCCCGGCGCTGGCGCGCGTCGAGGTGCCTTCCAGTGCCCTCACCGCCCAGAGGGCGGCGCGGCGGTCGAGGTCGAGGGAGCGGAAGGCGTCCGCTTCCGCTAGGCGCTCGAGGGCGTTGCGGGGCAGTGTCAGGGCGGCCTGCAGGCCCTCGACGCTGGCATAGCCGTTGCCGCGCAGAGCAACGAGCCGGGCCATTCCGGCCTTCGGCAGGCCGCTCACCTGGCGCAGGCCGATGCGGACGGCGAAGCGGCGCTCCGGCCCCCTCTGCGCCGAGGCCGGTTCCAGGGTGCAATCCCATTCGCTGGCATTGACGTCGGGTCCGCGTACCTCGACGCCGTGGGCACGGGCATCCCGCACGAGCTGGGCCGGCTGGTAGAAGCCCATGGGCTGCGAATTCAGGATCGCGGCGAGGAAGACGTCCGGGTGGCGGCACTTCATCCAGGCCGAGGCATAGACCAGCAGGGCGAAGCTCGCCGCGTGGCTCTCGGGAAAGCCGTAGGTTGAGAATCCCTCGATCTGCTTGAAGCAGCGCTCGGCGAAATCGCGCGGATAGCCGCGCCCGGCCATGCCCTCGATGAACTTGGTCCTGAAATTCACGATCTGGCCGTTGTGCCGGAAGGTGGCCATGGCCCGGCGCAACCCGTCGGCCTCCGAGGGCGTGAAGCCGGCCGCCGTGATCGCGATCTGCATCGCGTGTTCCTGGAACAGGGGTACGCCGAAGGTCCGCTTCAACACCTCCTTGAGTTCGTCCTTCGGCCCGTGCTCGGGGGAGGGGGACGGGAAGACGACGGGCTCCTCGCCCGAGCGCCGGCGCAGGTAGGGATGGACCATGTCGCCCTGGATCGGCCCCGGACGCACGATGGCGACCTGAACCACGAGATCGTAGAATTCCTTCGGCTTCAGGCGCGGCAACATCGACATCTGCGCCCGGCTCTCGACCTGAAACACGCCGACGGAATCGGCCTTCGACAGCATCGCGTAGACCTCCGGTTCTTCGCGCGGGAGGTCGGCCAGCGTCTCGTAGGCGATGCCGTGATCCTCGCGCAGGAAGTCGAGGCCGCGCCGGAGGCAGGTGAGCATGCCGAGCGCCAGCACGTCGACCTTGAGGAGGCCGATCGTGTCGATGTCGTCCTTGTCCCATTCGATGAAGGTACGGTCCGGCATTGCCGCGTTGCCCACCGGCACGGTCTCGTCGAGACGTCCCTTCGTCAGCACGAACCCACCCACATGCTGCGACAGGTGGCGCGGGAAGCCGATGAGCTGGATCGCGAGGTCCACCGCCTGCCGGATCGCCGGGTTGGCGGGGTCGAGCCCGGCCTGCGCGATATGCTGGTCGGGCAGGCCGGCGCCCCAGGAGCCCCAGACCGTGTCGGCCATCATCCCGGTGATGTCGGGGGTGAGGCCCAGCACCTTGCCGACCTCGCGGATGGCGCTGCGAGGCCGGTAGTGGATCACCGTGGCGCAGATCGCCGCCCGGTCTCGCCCATACCGGTCGTAGAGATACTGGATCACCTCCTCGCGGCGCTCGTGCTCGAAATCGACGTCGATGTCGGGCGGCTCGTCCCGGCTCTCGGAGATGAAGCGGGCGAACAGGAGCCGGATCTTGGTCGGGTCCACCGCCGTGATGCCGAGGCAGTAGCAGACCACCGAATTGGCCGCCGAGCCGCGGCCCTGGCACAGGATTCCCCGGTTCCGGGCGAATTCGACGATGTCGTGGATGGTGAGGAAGTAGCGGGCGTAGTCGAGGCGGCGGATCAGGTCGAACTCGTTGCGCAGGGAGGTTTCGACCGTCTCCGGGATACCGTCCGGGTAGCGCAGTTCGGCCCGTTGCCGGGTCATGTATTCGAGATGCCCCTGGGCCGTCCGGCCGGGGGGAACGGGCTCGTCGGGATACTCGTATTTCAGCTCCTCCAGGGAGAACCCGCAGGTCTCGGCGATCTCGATCGTGCGCGCGATAGCCTCCGGGTGGTCGGCGAAGAGCCGGGCCATCTCGGCGGGCGGCTTCAGGTGACGCTCCGCATTGGCTTCCAGGCGATAGCCGGCCTCGACCAGGGTGCAGCCCTCGCGGATGCAGGCGAGCACGTCCTGCAGGGGGCGCCGGTCGGGGTGGTGGTAGAGCGCATCCGAGACCGCCACCATGGGCGCGCCGAGGCGCTCCCCGAACCCGGCGAGGCGGCCGAGCCGACGCCGCTCGTCGCCGCGATAACGATGGCTCGCGCCGAGAAAAACGCGGCCGGGGGCCGTCTCCGCCAGGGCGGCGAGATGGCGGGCGAAGACGGAATCGTCCTCCTCCGGCGGGAGCGAGATGAAGACCTGCCCCCTTGCCGCCGCGAGCATGTCCGGGACACCGAACCGGCACGCGCCCTTCTCCGAGCGTCGGTTGCCATCCGTGAGCAGCCGGCAGAGCCGTCCGTAGCCCTCGCGGTCCATCGGATAGGCGACGGCCTCGAACCCCTCCTCGGTGACGAGACGGACCCCCGGCAGGTAGCGGATCGTCGGTTCGCCCGCCTTCTCCCGGCGCTTGGCCTCGGCATGGCCGCGCACCACGCCCGACAGCGTGTTGCGATCGGCGATGCCGATGGCGTGGAGCCCGAACTCGGCGCCCTGCGCCACCATCTCCTGCGGATGCGAGGCCCCGCGCAGGAACGAGAAATTCGTGGTGACCGCGAGCTCGGCATAGGGCGGGGTCATGCGCAGAATGATGGGCCGTTCGCGTGATCCCCTCTCCCCGCCCGGCGGGGAGAGGGGAGGGCGCTCATCTCGGCCCTCACGCGAACAATCCCTGCACGAACCAGCGCGCTGCCGTTTCAGCCGTGTGGAATCCCTCCCGGTAGAGCCAGAGGCGCCGGCCGGATTCGTCTTCGACCACGTAGTAATCCCGGGCGGGGGCAGGGGCGTGCCACCAGGCGTCGGCGATGCGCTCCGGACCCTCGGCATGGGCGATCCGGTGCAGGCGCCGCCGCCAGCGGAAGCGCTGGGGTGGTCCGTCGGGGGCGAGCGAAAACACCTCGTCGGCCGCCTCGCTGCGAGACAGGAGAACGAGGGGACGGGGCGGCATCCCGCCCTGAGGCCGGGTGCCCACCCGCTCGGGCCACCGCATCTCGATTCTCCTCACCCGCCAGGGCTCCAGGGCATCGGCGCGTTCGGGGATGTGGCTCGCCCGTGGACTCACGCGGATGACCCTGGCCCCGATGCGTTGTCTGAGGGCGTCGGCGAGGCGGGCGGTCCCGCCGGTCTCGGCCTCCCGGTCGAGGCCCGTCTCGGCCAGGGCGCCCTGGCGTACCTCCAATCGGCCGATGCCGGTCACGTCGAGCCGCACGGTCTCGAAGCCGAAGCCGGCATCGAGGGCTGGCCCGAGCCGGTCGAGGCGCAGATCGAGCAACCGCCCGACCTGGGTCGGGCAGAGGGTCGGTTCCGACAGGCCGAGATCGAGGCTGCGCTCGATGCCGTCGACCCGGTAGAGGCTCAGCCGCAGGGATCGCGCGCCCAGGCCCGAGGCGGCGAGGCGGGGGCCGATCTCCTGCATCAGCCGTATGGCGGTGGCGACGATGATCGCCTGATGTCCGATCGGATCGAGAAAACCCCGACTCGCGCCGAAGGCGGCCGGCTCCCCCAGGGAGACCAGCGGCTCGGGCCTTCTCCCCAGCGCCTGGTCGAGGCGCAGGAGCAGGGTCTCGCCGAAGCGTCGGGCCAGGGGAGGGCGGGCCGCCTCGGCCAGCGCCCCGATCCGGCGCAGGCCGAGGCGGCGGAGGGATTCGGCGATGGCCGGCTCGATCCGCAGGGCACTCACGCAGAGGTCGCGCAGGGCCGGCGCGTTGCCTTCCCGGGGCACGATGACGGGACGCGTCGAAGCACCGTGGCGGGCGAGCGCGAAGGCGCAGGCCGGCGTGTCGGCCAGGGCCAGCCTGGCGGGTATGGCATTGGCCGACAGGCGGGCGGCGAGGTCGCCCATCAGGGCGTCTTCCCCGCCGAACAGGTGACTCGCCCCCTCCACGTCGAGAAAGAAGCCGTCTCCGCCTTCCCCCGGCCCGAACGGCGCCACCATGGGTGTATACCGCTTGGCCCAGAGGCAGAGACGCGCGAGGGCGGCGGCATCGGCCTCCGGGTTTGCGGGATGAACGGCGATGCCCGGCCCGATCCGGGCGCGAGCCCGTGCGAGGGGCTCGCCCGGACGCAGGCCGAGAGCCCGGGCGGCGGCGTCGACGGCCGTGATGCGCAGGCCTCCCGGCCCGATGGCGGCCACGACGGCGGGGGAGACCGCGTCATCCTGCGCGGCCCGAGCGCGCCTGAGGCGCGTCAGCGGCCACTGCTCCAGCCAGACCGAAACGATGCGCGGCATGATCCCACTCCAGAAGCCAATTCCCCGTCCGTCCGTTGCGACAGCGGTCGAGCCGCGCCCGCCAGCAGGGCCGCTCGATGCAGCCGAACCGGTCCCGCAGGGCCGCCCCCGAGCCGATCCGCCAGCGGGTCGCAGCCATGTTCGGGTTTTCCGCCTGCGGTGGCCGCAGGACGAGGAGGAGGCGGGAGGCCGCCTCGCCCGCCAGATGCAGCCGCCGGCTCTGCTTCAGCGGCAGGCCGGCATTCACCAGCCCCGCCACTGCCCTCAGCCCCTGCGAGCGCAGGGCCTCCTCCAAGGCGCGGTAGGCATCCGCGTCGCTCTCGACCTCCAGGATCAGCAGGCGGCCCGGATCGAGGCCGAGCCCGGCGAGCCCATGGCCGTAGGGTGTCGGGTGCCCCTTGCCGATGACGAGGAGAGCCTCCCCCTCCACCCGCGCGAGGTGTCGGGCCATGAGGGCGAGGGTGAAGCCCAACGCCGCCGCCTCGTCGCCCTCGGATTCCGGGGCGATCTCGTGCGGTCGGCCAAGGGAGAGCCCTCCGCCGGGAAGGCCGGAATCGATATGGGCGATTCCCAGAGGCAGGGCCTCGACGGACAGGACGTCGGCCTGTCCTGCCCCGTGGCCGCGCAGGGCGTCCAGAGCGATCCGCCGGCGCCGCTCGAGCCCGTCCGTCTCCGTTTCGCCGTCATCGCGCATCTTCGTCGAGCCAAATCCATCCTGTCCGTCCCATCACCGGACAATAAGAACAAAACAAGAACAATCTCAACCGGTTTCGGGGGGATGCAAAATTCCTGAGCGGCTACAGCCGCTTCCCCTGTGGACGGCTGTGGATGAGTGTGGATGGAGGAACGGCCGCGAGACGGCGGGACGATCCGGGCCGGGCTTGACCGCATGACCGGTGTAGCGCGCAAATTCAAATGGCGCGGCGCGCAGGTTCAAATGTCAGCACCGTGGCGAACTGACGGGCCTTCAAGGGCCGTTGAAGGTCGGTCCCCATCTGTGAAGCGCAGAATCAAATTTCGCTTCGCGCAGGTTCAAATGTCACCACTTGGACCCTGCGATAGATGGCGTTGAAGCCCCCTTGAACGGGGCTTCGAGGCTGGCCCACGTTGGCAGGACTTGGGGCCTATCAGCGGCTGATCATCCGGCGCTGAAGGCCGTAGTGCTGCTCAAGAGCTTTCGATATGCCGGAACCATAGGTTCCAATCTGCGATGCGACCACATCGTTGAAGAATAGATCGAGCCGCTGTCCGCCGTCCCTGCCCCTTGAGCGTTTCTCCTGCTTGGGCTTTCCGGCCCCATGGATATGGACTTCCTGAGAGGCGCCGGCACCGTCCCGCCCGTCCTTCCCTTTAAGACCATCGCGCCCCGCCGCTCGCTCTTCACGCTGATAAGCCGCCGCTGGCGGTGCCGAGCCGTAGACCCCGCCCTCGGCGAAGGCCGGCAGCACGCGCTTGCCCTCGTTGATGGCATGAAGAACCGACAGGTTCTCCGACGTCGCCTTGGCGTTGACGACGAACTCGCCATCCGAGAGCCGCGCGTTGATGCTGTCCGACGTGCTCGTTCCCGGCCCGCGAATGTGCCCTCCCGTCGCTGCCGTGACGGTCGGAGTTGCGGCGGCGGCCGCACTGGCACCGCCGCCGCCGAACAGGCCAGCAAGGGCGCCGAGAAGGCCACCGCCGCCGCCTGATCCGAGGGAGCTGCCGACTTGGCTCAAGCCGGCGCTGGTCTGGCTCAACGGCCCTGGCAGGGCCGTAAGGTTTCCGGTGAGGCCGGTAAGGCTTTGCTGCGCCGTCGTGGTCGACGTGCTGAAGGATTGCAGCGAGGCGTCGAGGTTCTGCAGCTGGGGCATCGCGGCCGGCGCCGTGGGCGCTGTGACGCTCGCCTTCGCGCCCGCCGGCACCGCGCCGCCGATCCCCTCCCATCGTGAGATGCCGGCATCGCGGGCGCCGTACCATTGGCGCCAGCCGTCCTTTTTCACGACGTCCAAGCCATAATCGACCTGGGACCGCCAAGCGTCGGGGTTCCGCACGTCGACGCCGGCTTTCAGGGCCTCCGCGCCGAGCCCGCCCATCGTGTTGAGCTGCATGACGCCGTAGGACTGTTCCTTAGACGTCAGGTTCGTTGCAGCGACGTTGAAGCCGCTCTCCGCATTGACCACACGCGTTGCAACGTTGGGGTCGATGCCGCGCGCGATCGCGGCCTGCTTCACATAATCGGCGACCTCGGCCTTTGAGCCGGAGAGCTTCGACGTGATCGCCTTCGCCGCCTCGGCCGAGCTGCCGCCCGAGCCGGTCAGGCCGGCAGCCGCGCCGGCCACGTTGCTGTTGGCGGCTCCCACCGCGCCGCCCGTCAGCCCCGCGATCGTCCCGCTGAGATTGACGACGCCGGCGCTGATCTGGGCGGTGGAGACCGCCTGGGCCTTGCCGAAGATGCTGCTGACGGCGTCACCGAACAGACCGCCCCCGGCCTTGCCCTCCTGGCCGATCAGGTTGTTCACCAACGGCGTCGAGACGGTACGGTCGAAGATCCGCGACGACATGCTGTCGAGCGACGACGTGATGCCGTCGAGCGGGCTCTTACCCTTCGACAGGTCGGAGAAGATGCCCGTGATGCCGCTCCGCGCGCTGCCCCGGATATCATCCAGGCCGCCGACGATCTCGCGTTGCCTGCGCAGCAAGGCGTCCTGCTCGGCCGCGACCTTGCCGACCGTACCCGCGTAGCCATCGATCGCGCGGCGCAGGCTCTCCGTAATCGGAACGCCATCGGCGGTGTACTGGTTGGTGAGCTGTTGGGCTGCGGCCATCTTGGCGGCGGCCTCGGCCGATGCACCGAACGACGCCTCTTGCAGCTTGAGGGCGGCGGCCTGTTCCGCAAGGTTTCGGTTGGCCTCGCGGAGCGGCCCGCCGATCGCCTCACTATCGATCGCCTGCCGGTCGAGCGCCTTGGACCGCTGATTGTTGGCGATGGCGTCCGGGTTGCCTTCGTCCGCCTTGTTGGCCTGGGCGAAGCGGTCATCCAGTTCGGCAAGCCGGCGCCGGTAGGGAGACAGGCCGGCGGCAGCGGCCGTGGCGGTCGAACTGCGCAGTCGGTCCTGGCTGTCGCGCGTGGACTGCGCCATGACGGCAGCACGGGCGCCCTCGATCGCGAGGCGACGTTGGTCCGCCGTCATCGCTTGGCCGGCGAGGTCGAGGCGCTTCTGTTCCTCGGCAATGGCGGCTCTCTCGGCCGCCGTGCGGGCTTCGATCCCCCGGATGGTCAATTCCTGGGATTTACGGGCACGCTCCTCGGCCGAGATGGTGCTGTCGATCGCGCCGCGCGTGGCCTCCATCGCGGTGGCAAGCGCCTTGCGCTTCGTCGCCGACATGGCGAAGAGGCCGTCCAGATCGCCGGTTGCATCCGTGAGGAGCTTGAGGCTGCTGGTCAGCTTCTCGTTAGCCTCGATCTCCGGCAGGATCGCCCCGACGGCAGCGTTGTAGGTCTGCGACCGCTCGGAGGCCGCGACCCGGCCGGGAGCGGCCTCCTCGGCCTCCAAGAGGGATTGAAGGCGATCGCGCTCCGCCCGCTTGCCGGCCGTGATGGCGGCGGCGCGCTGTTGGGCCAGATCGGGGCCACCGCCGATGACCAATCCCCGGCGGCTGGCGTTCTCGGCCGCTCGCAGCTCTTCCTCGGCGGCGGCGAGCTGTTCCTTCGTCGTGCCGGTTCGGAACGGCTTGGCGATGATCGCCCCAACGGCGCCGGCCGCGCTTCCAAGCTCGTTGTACGCCTTCGCCCACGCGCTCGTTTTCTGCGCCGCCGCCTCCATGTCGGGCAGCACGGCCCGCACCATGACGCGGATGGCTTCCTGGCGGTCACCCTGCGCCATGAGGGTGCGAACGTAGTCTTTCGTCGCGCCGTCGACGCTCCCGAGCCGCGCCTCCATCTCGGCGAGGCCCTTCACCGGGTCAGAGAAGAGCCGCGCGAGGTCGGCGCCGGCCGCGTCGATGTCCTTACCGAACATCTTGGCGTAGCCGGGAGCGAGGGCACCCACGGCCCCGATGTTGGACACGTCGATGTTGCCGGCCGCCGCGAGCTGCGTGGCGACCCCCCGGCCTTCGCCGGTCGAGAGCCGGCCGTTGGCGGCGAGGCTGGCGCCGATCGCGTTGATGTCCTCCGCCGTGGCGCGGGACTTCCGGCCAATGCCGGTCAAGCCCTCTTCGATCGCATCCTGCGAGCGCGACCAAGACACGCCGAGAGCCACCGCCGTGGCGCCGAGCCCGACGAAGCCACCGGCCACCAGGCGCACCGGAGTGAGGATGCTCATGGCACCGGAGGCGACCGCCTTCAGACCGCCCGCGATACCACCAGGCGCATCGGCGAGCACCTGTACGATCTGCGGACCCTGCTGCGCCAAGACCGTCAGCGGCGATGCGCCGGAGAACCCCGACGAGAAGATGTCGCCACCCTGGTAGCCGAGGTTCTGCCACTGATCCCGGCGCAATCCGCCTTGTGGCGTCGGCCGCCCCGGCGGCAGAGGCGGGATGCCGGGGCTCAGCGCAGACGGCACGATCTGAGGCCGGAGGCCCGGCGAACCGCCACCGGCCGCCAAGCCGGCCGCCGCTTGCACGGCCGAGCCGCCCGCATTGGCCGCCTGTTGGAACTTCCCGGCGGCGACGGCGGATTTCGCGCCCGCCGCCTCAACCGCCGCTCCCATCCCCGTGACGGCGTTCGTCGCTTCCAGCGCGCTCGTCTTGAGCGAGCTGGCGTCACCCGTGATGCGGACGGCGAGTTGCAGGGGCATGCGTCAGACCTTCCGCGCTACTTGACCCAGGACGTTACGATCAGCTTCGCACTGCCCTTCCATGGGTTGGTGCCACCCGATCGGCCGGTGATGGGAGCCCCCTCGGCTCCGCTGTCGAGGTAGGAAGGCAGCACGTCGTTGTTGATGAGCATGCGAGCCGCCTCTTCGAGGTCGGGCGGCACAACGAGTAAGGTCGGCTTGATGCCGAGCACTCGGCCCTCGTCGCCACTCAGGTTCATCATGGAAGCGCGCGCCGCCGCATAGTTCTCCGGCGTCAATTCAGCCTTTGAGGCGAAGGCGAGCTGCCATAGCCCGAAGCCGACATTCGAGCGGGTGCGTGTGCCGTAGACGTAGCTGTCCCTCCAGAAGACGTTCTCGTCTTCATCCTTGTTCAGTGCCGTGAACTTGTAGGGAATGCGTTCTTGATAAAGCAGCGGTTTCATCGCGCGGCTCGTATCGAGGAGGAACCACGGCGGCGATGTGCCAGCCTGCATGTTGCTGGCACTATAGGTTTTCATGGTCAGCGGATCGATGACCATATGGTTTGGAGAGAAAAAGTATTGCTTGTCGTATGACAGTGTCTCGAAGCCGGCTCTGAGCAGGGCGAAGGAAAGTTCGTCAGGAAACTCCGCTGCCGCTTTGCCCATCTCTTCGATGATCGGAGAGAACACACCGAACTGATCGTCCTCGATCGATGTCCGAGGCACTTCGATCGTGCTCTCGAACTTGCGGTTCTCAACGGCATACCCGTGCGCCAAGAGGCTCTTGACGACGCGGTCGCCGATCCATTCGCGCATCTTGGGGAACTGGCCGAGCCACCCGTATGTGTTGCTGCTCGTCGAACTCGGAACCACCATCGCAACGTCTCGATAGTGCGTTTCAGCCCCGTCGAAGCCCTTCTTGAAGGATGCGGCGTAACCGGTGGTAAGACTTCTCAGGCTTTCGCTGGTGATAAGCATAATTTTAGTTCCCGCCTGCGTTTTTGAATGCTTCGGTGGTGAGGCCCAACACGGACGCGACATGCGCATCGGTGTCGGCGAGAGCGCCGGCCCTGCCGCCAAAGCTCGGAGGTAGCGCGGATGCCCCACTCGGGCCGATCGACCGCGCGATCATCGTGCCGGCTTGGCTGATAAACTGATCGAAGGCCGGCTTGTTGGCTGTGCAGAGGCTGACGCCCCAATCGCGCATGAAGGGGAGGAGCTTACCCGTTCGGACTTGCTCTTCCACGTGGAGCTTCGCCGCCTGAAGCTCGATGCCGTTGTGGACCCGGTTGAGTTCCTGGGTCACCCGGACGAACTCGCCGATCGGGACGTATTTCGCCGGGTCGGGCGCACCCGCCGAGTGGCCGGCCATCTTCAGGTTTCCGATCTCGGCGAGGACGGAGGCGGCGTCCGCATCGTCTGGCAAGCCGAGCAGCGACTTGAGCTGTGTCAGAAGGTCCATCTGGCTTTCCTGTTGGTGAAGTGCGGTGAGCCCGATCAGGTTCGGACGATTGACGAGGGAGGCCCGCAACACCCCCATGATCGTCCCATCCTTGCGGTAGAGGATGGCGGGGGAGATGTGCCGATAAGCGCGATCAGCGACGAGCCGGCGGCCCTCATCGGTCCATTCGACTTGCCCCCACAGCCCGTCACGGCGAGCCTGCAAGGCGATGATCCAGCCTCGCGCGGGGGCCGGATCACCGCGTGGGGCGGCGAAGTCCGTGGCGTGGTTCTCGTCGATGGGGAGGCGTGCACCGCCGTGCATGCTGAGACGGATGACGCCCTGCATGTCCTCGACGCGGTACGGGCCACGCCCGTCAACGGTCGTGATCTGGCCGGCCGGCAAGAGGTGTATCCAGGCGGCAGGCGCGGCGCCGCCCTCGCCGGGGATCGGCATAGCCGCGCAGAGGGCGGTGGAGAGATTGGCCGGGATCGTCATGCGGCGGCCTTCGGCTTGGTGGGGGCCAGGTAATTCCGCACGCTCTGGCGCGTGACGTGAAGCATCTTGGCGATTTCGAGCCGGGTGTGCCCCTTAGCGTCGAGCTGCTGCGCCACCCATGACTTGGCGACAGGCACTTGCAGCTTGCCGTTCCCGAAGACGACCCTCAGGGCCTCGGCCTTGTCCCGGCCGATCTCGTCTTCCAGAACCGACTTGCCGCGCGGCTTCGACGGGATGAGGATAGTCTGACCGCCGAACTTGAGGATTAGGTCAACGGCGCCGTCCAGCCCAAGAGCCCGAATGTAGGGCTCAACCCGTGGCGGCATTTCCGTGGTGGTTTCTTGAGATGACATGGGGCGCACTCGGATGCCGAACTTCGGCAGGCCCAAGAACTTTGCACCTGTTTTTTCGGATCGATGCCCCGGACACGTGTCCCACTCGGCAGTCAGCCGGCTATGGCGAGGGGCTTTGCTGCCTGCGCTTCTCTCTCCCGGCGCAGCTTGGCGCGCATCCGGCGAATAGTGCGACCATGGACCCCGAGCTTGATAGCAAGCTCCGCTTCTGAGAGGTCACTACGCGCCACTACATTCAACTGATATCGATGATAGAGCGCGACATTCGAAGCCTGCCCGACAGGTATATCGATGTACAGCCCACCAATGCCTGTCGCAACGAAATCAGCCAGCCTGTCGGCAATAGAGCGACCTAACTCTTTCACTAACCGACTATCGTCTTTCGGTTTCGCTGGCACATAGAACCGTGTCCCACCAAAGCGACCCATGACGATATGTGCATCGTCCTCGCCTACCGCGCCGATCAGCTCCTCGGCTTTCATGTAATAGGACGAGCCTGTCATGTCGGTTCTTCCGTGCCGACGCGGCACCTTCGAACGGACGTGCCATGATCCACGGCACAATGAAGTCTCTAGGTTTTTACCCTGTTTTGCAGTCTTCGGCGGATGCAGAGCATTTGCGGCCGCCCGGCCCATGCCGCCCGATCCTCGAGCGTCGATTTTGAAGCGTCATTGAACGCCGTGGGCGGGCGCTTCAGCCTCGGGACCGGGGACAGAGCCTCAACCAGCCAAATGAGTCTGTACGGGCTTCTGAGGCGATTTCGGGAAAGGGGTCGCCGAGGGGGTACGCCACCTTCCCCGTTTCAGCACAGCCCGCTACCAGGGCGGGATTGCACAGCCGAATGAGCGAGATTTCTCGGGCCTCGGCGACCTTTTCGATATAGGGCCGCCGAGGGGGTACGCCACCTTCCCCGTAAGAGCAGCCCGCCCGGAGGCGGTACGCCCAACTGGACCTGCGAATTTCCCAGCTGTCACGGCGGCCTTGGATCGCAGTATTCCCGCCGAGGCCGATGCGCGCAACCCGTCTCGGTTGCGTCATCGGATCGTCTATTCGGTGCGGGATGGATCGGGGCAGCTGTCGTACCCATGCTCGGCGTCGAGCCGGTCAAGCGCGGCGTGCCAATCAGCCGTGATCTGCTGATAGCTTCTCTCGCATTCCCTGGCGATCGAGGCCTGTAGCTCACTGACCGTGCCGGAAGCATTCATGCGCGAGACGTAGAGCCGGTTGGCCTCGATCATCCGTTTCAGGGCTGTCTTCATCAGCTCATAGCGACCGAGTAGGTGCTCATAGCTCGCCTCGTCATCGTCCGACATGCTTGCCTCCAAAATGGAAAAGCCCGCCCGGACCTGTCGAGGTCCGCGCGGGCCGGTTATCCTATCCGAGCCTTAGCTCCACCAGCGTCACCGCCGCCTCTTCCTCGCTCGGCACGCCAACCCCATCGGGAAGGTGGCGCGGTAGCTCGGCCCAAGCTCGCGCGAGGTCGCCGCGCGCCGTGCCCTTCACCAGCCGCATCAAGGGCAGCACCCACCCTGGCACGACGTTGGATGATGGCTCGAATTTGGGCGCCCTCCGTTCTCGGCCATCAGGACTGAACATTCGCGGCTCCCGTGTCGCGGAGCATCTTCACGAACGCTTGAAACGTCCGCATCGGCGGCATTGGAACGAGGGTCGGCAGGCCCTGAGGGATGATGATGACATCGAAGCCGAACTCTTCGATGCACCGGTCACGGATGCCGGACGCCGCAAGGCGCGGTTGCGCAATCATCAGCTTGACGATGTAGGCACGCACGCGACCACCCTCGGCCATGGACAGAACGCCCTTGCCGAGGCGAGCGCACCGCCGGTCGTTCGCCTGGACGGCTGCGACGGCCGGCTTGTACCGCGCCTCGTAAGCCACGATCGCCTCGACGGGCAGGCAGGTATAGTGAACCTCGATACCGGCCTCTGCCGTGCCGGCCGGAGCCCGCCACAGATGGCGCGGGCCGATCTTCCTGACCTCATCGATCATTCGGGCCGCATGCATGTCTGACTTCGGCACCCCTGGTAGCTTCTGATCGGAAATGTCCCTGGCGGTCAGCCATGGATTGAAGCCCGAACGGGCGGGCAGGCCCTGATCTGATGTACGCATTACACACTCTTTCCAGAACAGAGACGGGCGCGGCGGACAGGCCGCGCCCTTGCCGATCAGCCGACAGCGGCCACCCGAGCTGCTTCGCCGCGAAGCTGGCCAATCATGCGCTCGATCGCGGAGCGCTTCATGTTCATAGCGGCGGCGATGACGGCGGGCTCATTGCCCGCGTTGGTGCTGGATAGGAGGAATTCGCGGCGCAGCTGTTTCGCGCGCTCGGACAGGTCGCCATCCTGCAAAAGCTGTTTCTCGCCGGCCTTGGAAGCGTCCAGCTCTTCGACCGTCTCGCGCACCCTGTGCACCAGGCCAAAGAGTATATCGACCTGGTTATCGAGGAGGTTGGTAACGCCGCACATCTCTTCCTGCGCCCACGGGCTCTCCGGGCTGGCAAGGGTATGGCCGAGCATGGCTGAGAAGCCACGAAGGCTGTTCGTGACTTCGGCCAGCACCTCAGCGAGCGGCGCGCCCTGCTGAAGGCTTGTCGGAACGACGTAATGCGAATGTCTGAAGCTGTTGGACATGATCGGGCTCCTGATCGCTTTTGAAGGCGAAGCCCTCGCGGTCGGCGCGAGGAGCCGGGAGTTCAAAACCGCTCAGGAACGGCACCGCGATCTTTAGGCCGAAGCCCTGGACATGCACCGCAGTCTCCCGGCCGCTGGTCGCGACCGACCGGCATCGCGCGCAAACACTGCGCTCGATCGACCGGGTATGAAAAAAGCGCCGTTCGGGCCGGTTACCCGACCTTGGTGGCGCTGACCGCCTGATGGAGTTTTGAAGCTCCATCCACAGCTATATCCCGGCGTCAGAGTCCTGCCAAGCCGTGCGTGCGCAACGGGGTTAGCGAATTGCTTCCATGGCGCAGACCGGCGCCGCCGGCCCTGCTCAGGATCAAGTTGCAAACTCTGCAACTTGATTTCCACCGTAAAAACCTTGGACCGGGTTGCCGGGCTAATGGCTACATTGACAGGGGCAGCTTCATTAGGTCTATAATCATAACTCGGCGCCGTGGAAAGCCACTGTCTCAACCCTTGTTGCCCTGCTGGAATACGGGGTGAGACAGTGCGCTGACCGTCCCACCTGCTTAGGCAAGGGCGGTATAGCTGGTTTTGACTAAGTGATTCATGGGATTAGCTTTTCGCCGCAAATTGCCTGGGTTCTTTGCAGGCCGGCAAACGTCCCACCTGAGACGAACCTGGGAAATAGGGTCGTTTTAGATCAACGACTTAGGCTTGAAGCCCCGCATTGATTGCCGATTTTTGCGACATTTGAACCTGCGGTGCCGAAACGGAAATTTCCCCCCGTAACCGCCCGCTAAACCCCTGAAATGTCGATCCGATTTCACCTAGTCCCGGAAAATCCCGCCTATTCCCGGATGCGCTATTTGAACCTGCGGGTTACACCATCGTTCTCCGACGTGCTACCATCCGACCATCAGTGCGGCGGCGGGGATGGACCCGCAGGTGCCTTCGTCAGGCATCGTCCAAGGCGGGGTAGGCGAGTTAAGCGTCAGCCGCCGCAGACACGACGTGCGGTGTACGTGGGTATGTTCGAACCCCACCCCCGCCAGGAGCCGGTATCAAGCCCGGCCCGCACTGACCGATCTAGCCCTCAAAGAGCCGATCCTTCGGCGGCGGCGGCCTCGGTCAACTCCATGTGGGTCAGGACCACGTCGTCGTCCCACCAGGCCGCACAGATGCCCTGGATCTTCTCCGGCAGGGCCGAGAGATCCTGGCCGGGCTCGTAGCTCTCCGCGAAAGTCCGGGTGAACTCCTCGCCCTCGATGACGACGCGACGGATGCCGACCACGCTGACGATGCCGGTGCTCCCGAGGGTGACCGACGAAATCTCTCTTGAGACGGTGTTCTCTGCCATGGCGGCGGCTCCTTATGCGGCGGCTTTGTAGAAGCCCTGGAAGGGCAGCGTGTAGGCGACGCCCGGTGCGAACTGGCCAGTCGATACCTGGGAGCTCTGGGCGCTGTTGGCGCTCTTCGAAGCCAGGACCGCCAGGGTGCTGAGGCCGGCATTCGTGGCGAGGTAGAGGGCCGTCCCGTTGTTGGCGAAGGTCAGCGGGGACGACGGCACGCAGTTGATCAGTGCGCGCGGGGCGGTGGCGTCGGCCGCGAACGGCAGGCCGGTGAGCAGGATCTGGCCGCTCGTGGCGGCCGAGATGTACTTCCATGTCACCGATCCGTCCGTGATCGATGCCGCCGTACCGGTCGGCCCGCCGGTGGAGGCGGTCGTGCCGGCGGCGGTCGCCTCGTAGACGTTGCCGACGTTCGTCCGGCGCGTGCCGACCGTCGTGACCGTCGAGCCCGTCCAGGCGGTGGCGGTGTAGGTCAGGGTGATCGAGGGCGTGCCCGCGATATCCACCCGCTTGCCCCGCTTCTCGAAGATGCAGGACGCGCCGGTGATGACCGATGTCATGTCGCCCAGGACGGTCGCCGTGACGCCGAGCGTCCAGGTCGCGTCGCGGATGTAGTCTTCGAGCTGGGGCGCGCCGGCGGCGTCGTAGTACAGCCCCTTGTTGGCCGCCGGCACGAGGCCGCCGAGGCGGCCGAAGCGGACGTCGTCGCCCGCCGCCACGGTGTTGGGGCCGGTGCCGAACTTCATCGGATCGGGAACGACGGTCATCCTGTCACCTCAAGCGCGCCCGTGGGGTAGAACCATTTCGGCATGGCCCAGACGCCGACTTCGAAGGTCAGATCCTCGGGCACGGTCGGAACCCACCAGATGTTCACGACCCGACGAAACATGCTGTCGAGAGCGAAGCGCTTGCTGAAGCGCGGGCGCCAGTCGGAATAGTCCTGGGTCGACGGGATGAGCTCTGTCTTCGGATCGGCGTAATCCGAGAGGTAGAGCCCGCCACGCAGCGCGGTCGGCTGCTTCGAGAAGAGCTTGAAGGAAGCCCTATCGAAGTCGACGGCGTCCATGCCGCCGAAGATCTGGAAGGGCTGGATGCCGCCGGCCCCGTTGATCGTGGCCTTGGCGATCTCGAAGACGGCGGGCTTGACCCGGAAGCCGGTGTTGCCGTGCCGGCCGGACGGGTCGTCGATCTCCATGCCCTGGTTCTCGATGAACTCGCTGGCCCGGAAGCTCTCGCCCGAGCCGCTGACACCGTAGCCGAAGCCGCCGTTCCACTGGACGCGGCCCGATCCCGAGCCCGAGCCGCCTCCGGCGCTGGAACGCCGCCCGCCAGATACGCTGAAGCTCATGATCAAGCCGCCTTCGGGATGGAGAGGGGAGCGCCGAATTCCAGGAGAACCGGCAGCAGCTGGGTTTCGTAGTCGAGGTCGCCGACGTAGATCCCGAGCTGATCGGCAAGCCCGAGAGCCAGGCCGCCGGCGTAGCCGATATTCATCGTGGCGAGCTCGATGCGGCTGGTGATCCAGCCCATGAAGGTACCGGAGATGGCACGGAGCACCACGAGGTTGGGGCATTCCAGGCGCGCCGGCAGGATCGAGCCCCATTTCATCATGGCGACGCGGGTGTCTTCGACGCCCGCAAGGCCGGAGCCGCCCGCGAAAGCGATGTTGCCGTTGTCGTTATGCGACCGCGTCACGTGGTGACTGTCGAAATGCGGATAGCCGTAGGGCGTGATCGGCTGATCGACGCCGGCTTCCGAGGTCGGGAGGATGACGTCGCGGAAGGTCTGCTCGGCCCGTCCGCTGATGCGGCGACCCTGGCGCTTGTAGAGGGTCGGAGACATGCCCGGCTGGAAGAAGCGGTGCTTCTTCCAGGTCACGCGCGTGCCGTCCGCGATCGCCGCACCATCGCCCGATGGCCCGGTGATGACGGTCGCCGTGTCGCCGGCCGGGCGATAGGCGGTCGGCGCCGTGGGGGTCACGAGGCCGATGTATTTCCAGGTCACCGTGCCATCGGTGATCGAGGCCGTCTTACCCGTTGGGCCACCGCTCGCGGCGGAGGTGCCCACGGCAGGCTCGCCGGGCGCCGGGACAGGCACGGCCGTGACCTGGTAGCGATTGAGCCCGTTCGAGCTCTTGTCCCCGACCCTGTAGCTCGTGCTGCCGGTCCAGGCGGGCGGAGCGAAGGTGGTGTAGGCCAGACCGTCGTCATCCACGATGCCCGTGACTTCGTAGATGTACGGCGCCTTGAAGCGCCGGGTGCCCATCTGGACCGTCTCCCCGGCATTCCAGCCGGGGAAGGTGAAGACGCCGGGGATCAGCCCGTAGCGCTTGGTGTCGGCCACCATCGCCGGCAGGGCGTCGGCCCATTGCTGATCGACGCAGATCGTCTTGAACAGGCCCAGGCACCACAGGATGTATTCATCCTTGCGCACCTCGCGCCCGGCCCAGGTCAGCGCGTACCATTCCAGGAAACCGCCGACATCGTTCGAGCCGATCTGCAGCAGCCCCCCGTTGTTCATGTCGGTTTCGAGGAAGGCGCCGCCGGGCTGGAATGGGTCGCCGCTGATGCTGCCGGGGATCTTGGTGTAGCCCTTGGCAACCGCGATCTTCAGGAAGGTGTCGTACTTGCGCGGATCCCAGCCCGGCAGGTCCATCGTGCCGAACTTGATGCTCCCCGCGGTCGTGGTGACCAGGATCCGCATGTTGTTGGCCATCTCGCGAAGGTCGGCCCGCCCCTCGCGCTGGTACGGCTTCGGGTAGATGTTGGGCAGGCGCTCGCCATACTCGTCGAAGGCCTTGGCCGGGGTCTCCACGCCGGGACGCACGCCATTCGTCGGCTCGCCGGAGGACATGACGCCCTCGCGCCCCTTGCGGGTGACGCAGACCTTGGCGGCGATGTCGCCTTCGTCACCGCAATCGCCGGCATTGCTGCAGGCGATCTTGATGACCCTGCGCTCGGCCGTCGAGGCGTCGATGAAGGTGAAGCCCGTGATGGGGAACGGGAAGAACGGGCTGCGCACGACGTCGAGAAGCTCGTGCTCCTTGAGGACAGTGAACTTGCCCCGCGCCCGCTTGCCGCCGGAGGCCGGGACGCGCTCGGCGAACCGGTTCAGTTCGGAGGTGAAGATCGCGCGCGCGGTGGCGTTGTCCGGGAAGTAGTAGATCGTGTTGGAGAGACCGATCGCCGTCCCGGCCGCGAGGAGGAACTTCAGCGCCCAGCCCCAATGGATCGGCGTCTTGGTGTCGCCGCTCCAGGTACCCTGACGGTCGGTCTGTCCGAGGCCAGTCAGGGCCATGGCCCCATCGACATAGCTCGGCTCTACGCCGATCACGTCCGCGCCGACTTCGCAGGCGGCAAACCCCGCCGCATAGGCGGTCGTATTCAGAGGGTAGAGGAGGACGGTCATCAGGCGGCCCCTCCGGCGGCGACCAGCTCGGCGCGGATCACGGCGTTCACGTCCACCACCGGCTTGAAGAGCTCGTAGAGCCGCCTCATCGCGGTAGTGTCGTCGTTGTAGCCGGCGCCACACATGGCGAGGGTAAGCGGCAGTTTCGACGCTGACTGAACGCCGCCCGCATTCGGAACGGCGAGGAGTTTGAGCGTCCCGCTTGGAGCGGCGGCCGTTGGTCGGGCGATCGTCTGCCCGACCTTCACGCCATCGACGAACTGGTTGTAAGTCCCGGCATCGACGCGGTTGAACGCGATCATCCGACCGGGCGCCGAGGGCAGATCGTCTCGCCCGCCGCCGGTGCGCACGCCGCCCTTCGTCGCCGTGAGGTTGGACGACAGGTAATAGTTGATCGAGTTGGCCATCTGGATGCCGTCCGGATCCAGGGCCGTGCTCCCGGCCATGCAGAGCATGAAATGGCTGTTGGGGTCGAAGCTGAGGAGATCCACCGTCTGGCCGGTCTCGACGTGGGCGTCCACGCCACCACCCCTGATGAAGGCGTGGGGTGTCGTGATGAGCCCCGTCGTGCCGCGATTGAAGGTGAGCCGCGGACCCTCCGGGTTGAAGAGGTTGATCGCGTCGTTTTCCTCAAAGGCGCCGGTGCAGTAGAGGAAACGGGCCTTCTTGTTGATGAGATTGCCGGTGTCGGCACCGTTCAACGCGGTGCGCATGGCGGCGCGGAAGCGCTCGTCGACATCCTGGCGCGGCCAGTAGCTCATCATGTCGTCGCCGAAGAGCTTGTACTTCGTATAGTTTTGGGTCAGCCGCGTGATCTCGACGGTCACGGTGCACGGCATCGAGCTGATGAGCGAGATCGGCGCCGTCGCCCCGAGCTTCCCGAACTTGATCCGCCCGCTGCCACCGTCCTGGGCCAGCACCGAGGGCGTGCTCAGATCGAGGGTGGCCCTGTTGTAGGTCGCGCAGGCCGCGATGTCGGCGCCTGCCGACTGCCAGTTGATCTCGACCATGTTCGGGTCGGCCCCGACGAGCACATGGGACTTGGTGTCCACATTGATGGTCTCGAAGGTCGTATAGACGTCCGGATTGAACATCTTCTTGAAATCCTTGAAGGTGATTTTCTGGGAGGCACCGTTGACGTCGAAGCCGAGGAGGGCCGTGTCCGGGATCGTGCTGGCCAGCACGCCGGCCTCGATCAGGGAGGCCAGGGTGATCCGGTCGCGATACTCGACGCCGTAGACGTTGAGGGCGCCGGTCGTGCCGCTGTTGCTGACAACCGGGCGGATGTCCGTGGTGCCCTCGGGCATATCCCGCGTGCCGACACCGGGGGTGCGGGACACCAGCACGCGATAGGTGATCACGTCGTCGGCGAAGGTCAGGGCCGTTGCCGGCATGGGCACGGAAGCGAGGGCGTTGCCCTGCGCGTCGAAGCCTCGGATTTCGATCCCTGGCACGTTGTTGGCGGCCACCGGATCGTTGACCGGCCGGGAGAGCTCGAAGGCGATCTCGACGGTCCGATCCTTATCGAGGTGGATCAGGACATCAGGCCCCGCGAACCCGTTGCCGGTGATCCGTAGCGCCTTGCCTCCCGGCCCACGAACGATGCTGAAGGCTCCGCCGAGGGTCAAAGGCGTCACGTCGGCGGGCGAGCTGGCGACGTTGGTCGTCCAGGTCCGGGGCGCATCGCCGGGTCGGGACGAGTAGCGGGTGTTCTGCAGGTCCGCCACGTCGAGGACGAGGCTGGTGTTTCCGACCCCGGTGAAGCTCTCAACGGCCTTCAGCCGGTTGTCGAAGCCGGTGAACGACGCCGTGATGTTGGTGTTCGCGGTCTCCAGGTTCTGGACGCGCTGGAAGAGCGCGGTGTGCCTCACCGGTCGCCCATCGGCCTCGAAGGCGAGGAGGGACGTTCCGACCCCGGCCGCAAGGTTGAGCGCGAAGATGCGAAGGTCGAGGGTGCGTTCGATCACGAAAGGCTCCGTCCATATCCCGACGCGATGAAATCGACGGTCCGGGCGACGCCGGTGCCGGCGCTGTTTCGGATGGTGAGGGTGAACCCGGAGGCGCTCCGGGCGGTGATGACGGCGCGATCGCCGTCGACGAAGTCGCGGCCGGTGACGACGACGGCCGGTTCGGCGATGAACTTCGCGTCGAAGACGATGGCAGCGCCGGCGGCCGGGATCGGAACCGCGTTGCCGACCTCGTTGCGGGCGGCGGCCTCGGCCTTCAGGCCGATCAGCTCGATCGCCGGCGTGATCGCGGTGCCCAGGCTCCCCAGCCGGACCCGGACGCGGCAGGCGCGGGCGGTGACCTCACCGGGCACGAAGGGCGCCCAGCCCGACCACGTGGCATCGGCGGAGACCGGCGCATCGCGCGTCGTGCTGATCTCCAGGCCGGCGGCCCAGGCCGTCTCCTCGACGCCATAGATGTCGGGTCCGGCGCCGATCAGGCCCGACAAATCGAGCCCATGGGCCAGGAGGCTGCCCGAGAGGGTGCATGTGGAGACGCTTCCGAAATCCAGCGTCCCGGCCAGCTGGTAGAAGCCGGAGGCCGGCAGCGCGCCGCCAGCGGTCGCGGCGAGGCGGACTGCGCCGAATTCCTCGACCGTGCCGGAATGCGTGCCCTCGAAGGGCGCGAGGTCGTAGATCTCAGCCACGCTCCGGCCGCCGGCCGGGCGGCCGGTGACGACGAGGGTCGCCGTCGCGGCCGAGTAGAGGCCGCCACCGTTGACGAACTTCGCCAGATAGGTGCCGGTCGCGTAGGGCACGGACAGGGCGGTGCCGTCCGCGCGGCTGTCGAGCACGGTGGCGGCGTCCCAGGTCGCGCCCGTGGTCGCCGCCGCCCGGCGCAGCTCCAGCCGCGCGGCGGGCTTCTCCGGGCCGCTCCAGCCGAACACGGCGCGGTCGCCGACGAACGACACGGTCAGGCCGCTGACGTCTTCCGGCGGCCGGGTGAAGCCGGCGAGGATCTGCGACGTGGCGGTCCAGTCGGAGACCGTGTCGTCCGCGAAGAACGCCCGGACCCGGAAGGCGTAATCGCCGGCGGTGAGGCCGCTCCAGGTGTAGCGCCGCAGGAGCGCCGCCACCGTGATCGCAGCCCCGAAGGTCGTGTCGTCGGGGGCCTTCAACGCCACTTCAAAGCGGGTGATGGTCGGGATCGCCCGCGCCATCTCCCACGTCATGGTCGCCGCCGGCGTGAACGCGGCGCCGGAATAGGTCTGGTCCTCGAAGATCTCGGAGATGCTCGGCTCGCGCTTCCCGTCGAGAGGGGACGCGGGCTCGACGATCGGCGGGATCGGCCGGCCGGCGGCCTCCGCGATCTCCGGCGCGTCGGCTACCAGGATCAGGGTCGCGGCGAGTTTCGCGGCGCCCTTGATCGTCTTCACGCGGAGGATGACGCTCTCCAATCCGGTCTCGCCGAACATGGCGAGCTCGCCAGCCTCCGGCACCTCACCCTCCCCGGAGAGCAGGAGCGCGTTCGAGGTGCCGGCCACCGTGACGACGTCCCTGATCAGCGAACCGTCCACGGACCGGAAGCGGCAGCAATACGTCTTGCCGTCGACCATCGTCACCGGCTCGTCGAGCCAGACGATGTTCTCGGCGACCTCGATCACCCGGCCGGATTTCAGGCCCCAGGACGGCACCGAGTGCGCCACGCGGACACGGTCGCCGCGTGTGCAGATCACATGCTCGATGTCGACATCGAGCGAGATCTCGTCGGGCCGGTATTCGAGCTGCGCCAGGTGGAAGTAGGCGTGCTTGGTGTTCAGGACGTGGTCGGTCTGGCCCGGAAATTCGGCTTCCTCGAACAGCGTCGCGTTAGTGGCGTCATAGCCCTCGCGGTAGACGACGATCTCGTCTTCGCGCCAGCCACGGTTCTCGTTGAGGAACTTGACCCGCAGGCCATGAGGCAGCCGCTTGTACTGGCGCTGCCAGCGGAAGTTTCGGGAGTTCCGAGGCGTGAAATGCTGGACGATCGGCGCGGTCGGATCGTCCCAGACCACGGACCACATGCCGTCGCGGAACACGACCGCCGCCCGGCCGGCAGAGCAGATATCCTGCGCCGTCGCCCGGATGCCCCGGCGCTCGACATGGACCTTGTTGTACTTCCAGCCATTCAGCACACAGTTGGCGTGCCAGGCCTGGATCGTCGGCCAGTCGATCCGCTTGTCTGCGACCGGCCGCGCGATCGCATCTCCCTGCAGGAGCCGGATGAGCGCGTCGGCCGGCCACTGGCTCGGCAGGTCGGGCTGCCAGGCCGCGCCGTCCCAGGCCTTCCCTCGCTTCGTCGCGACGACGTTGAAGTTGTCGATCATGCCGCTGAGCTGCGACGTCGCCTTGATCTTGAGGGTGATCTTGGCGCTCGGCTTCTTGAAGCTGACCGGCGGCCGGTTGCGATACGAGCGCAGGGCGGAGAACCCGGTGCCGCTGACGATGTTGGGCAGATCGTCGGTATCGGCGCTCAGCCGCCGAAGCCGGATATCGTACTGTCCGTCCGGGGCGGTACGCTCGACCTTCCTGCGCATCGTCTGGTTCTTCGCCCCGCTGAAGCGGACCGTCTGAACCGGCTGCCAATCCTCGGCATAAGCCACGGATTGCTCCACCAGCAGATCGACGTCGAAGGACACCATCGTGCCGTCCTTCTTCGTCTTGCTGATACCGTTGGGGGCGACCACGTCCACCGACCAGCCGGTGCAATTCTCGGAGGTGGCGCGGACGGTCGGCCCGTCGACCGCCTTGAGCTCGATGTTGTAATCCGTCTGGATCACCTGGCTCGGGTAAAGCTTCGAGGGCGGATCGTCCGGGTACCCGTAGCCGATCTCCACCTCGACCTCGCGGAAGGCGCTGATCGGCGTGTCCCCGATCTTCAGATCGGTGATGTCGAGGGGGCCGTAGCCGAGCTCGAACATGACGGTGAGATACTGATCATCGCCAACGATCTCGGTGTAGGCACTGGCGGCATAGCGCGGATAGACCCGCATCCGACCTTGCAGGAAGGGGATCGGCTCGTACTTCGTCGCGAGGTTCTGATTGCCGGCGATCGAGTAGACGGTGCCCTTGTTCTTCTGCGTGTCGACCGGGAAGAGGGCATTGATCAGGAGCGAGCCGGCGACCGCCACGGCGGCGGCAGCGAAGGTGGCGGCCGTCGCCCCGATGATCGGCGTGAGGTAGGGGGCGACGAAGGCCGAGATCACCGCGACCGCCAGCATCGCGAGGCTCTTCAGGACGCTGCTGCCGCTGCCCTGGGGGACGGCACGAAGCACGACGCGGGTGCCGGACTTGATCCGGACAGCGTTCCAGAGCGCCAAGGGAACCGGGTCGGTCTCGACCCACGCGGACAGGGCGCCGGCATAGCGGCCGTGGGCCGATTGGCTGACGGCGATGTCGACGATCTCGCGGATGCTGAGACCGGCCGGCAGGGTATGGATGTCCCGCGACGGCGACAGCGGATGGAGCGACGCGATCACCGTGATCGTGTCGGCCCGGCCGAGAAGCTCGCCCTGCAGCGGGGCACGGATCGGCGCGTTCATCGCAGCGCCTCGTGGCGATAGATGCCCTCGACGCGGCGGCCGAAACGCCCGAGCGTCAGGGGCTCGATGACGCTGGTCCGCCCCTCCGGGATGTGGAGCATCAGGCCGGGGCGCACGATGGTGCCGACGTGCCAGGGGTCGCCATAGAGGAGCACAAGGTCGAAGGCGCGCGCATCCTCGCGGTGGACGCGCTCGTAGGCCCCGCGACCGCCATCGATCAGATCCTGGATCGCGGCACGGTCCTGCGTCGTGGCATAGCCTTGGGCGTAGCTCGGAAGCTGGGTGCCCGCGCCTTGCCACATGGCAAGCCGATGCAGGCCCCAGCAGTCGCAGCCGGCGCGATCGCGGCCGTGGGCGAGCCAGTCGATCCCGACGAGATCGTCCCAGATGTTCTGCGCGCCCATCAGAACAACCCCCCGTGGCTGGCTGGGGTGAAGCTGTCGCAGGGGAAGGGTTCCTCGCCCTGTGCGTCGAGGGAGAGGCCAAGGGTGATCTGCGACAGCTCGCCGTCCGCCAGCACGAGGTCGAATTCCGGCCACTGGATCTCGACGAGGTCGGGCGTATCGAGGCTGACGATCTCGACGGTGACGATCGCAGGCTCGATGGTGGAGCGCAGGAGATCGACCGTCTCGCGGTTGATGCTCTCCAGGACGATCTGGATCGCTTCCGTCTTGCCTTCCTCGTCGTCGGGAAAGGTGAAGGCGAAATCGATGTAGAGGTACGTCTCACCACGGGACTTGAGGGCGTAGACGAGGGGGTCCACCGAGATCAGATCGCCCGGATGGGAGCTGGCACGGATCGGCTCGTCCAGATCCGGATGCGTGATCGTCATGAGGCCGACTTCCGTCAGCCCACTGTTCTCCACCAGTAGCTCGGCTTTGAAAGCGCGCGAGAGCGTCCTCATTGCGCATCCACCGAACTGAGGAGCGCATCGTTGAAGATCAGGTAGGCACCATTCCAGGTGATGTAGACGCCGCCCGGCGGTAGCGTCGGGGTGCCCGTGATCCAGGTTCCGGTCGGAAGGCTGACGAGGTCCAGCTCCACGGTCCAGAGATCGCCGGCAGGGTTACTCCAGCGCGGCATGGTCTCGTCGAACGTCACCAGGAGGTCGTAGCCCTCGCGGTGAGGGTCCGGGAACAGGAACGGCAAGCTGCCGTTGCGCAGGGTCTCGCGCACGAAGCCAATGCACTGGGCGCGCTGTGCGCCGCGCATCGTCATGGTGCCCTTCACCGGGTCGGCGACCGCCCGGAAACCTTCGCGCTGCTTGCCAGGCCCGGCCTCGGTCCGCGAGCGGACGCGACCATCGCCCATGCCCGCGTCGAAGCCGGGCCGGTCGAAATGCTGCGGCAGGGATGAGGGCCAGGACGGGATCATCCGCGCCTCACCAGCTGGCGCTGCAGACCGTAATGCTGCTCGAGCGCCTTCGAGGTCGCAGAGCCGGGCGTGCCGATCTCGGCCGCGTTCATCGCGCCGAAGATCAGATCTGTCCGCTCACCGCCGTTCCGGCCCCGAGAGCGCTTCTGGCTCTTCACCGGGCCGGCCCCGTGAATATGGACCTCCTGCCCGCCGCCGGCGGCCTGTGCAGGCATCGCGGGCTCGCCCCGGCGCTCACGCTCCGCCTGATAGGCCGCCGCCGGCGGAGCCGAGCCGTAGACGCCGCCCTCGGCGAAGGCCGGCAGGGGACGTTCGCCATTGTTGATCGTGTGGAGGAGCGAGAGGTTCTCCGATGTCGCCTTGGCGTTGACGACAAATTCGCCGTCCGAGAGCCGGGCGTTGATGCTGTCCGACGTGCTGGTCCCCGGCCCGCGAATGTGCCCGCCGGTGGCGGCCGTCACGGTCGGGGTTGCTGCTGCCGTGGCTGCGCCGGCACCGCTGCCTCCGCCGAACAGGCTGGCGATCGCGCCGAGGAGGCCGCCGCCACCGCCGCCCGAGCCGAGCGAATTCCCGACCTGGGATAGACCCTGGCTGGTCTGGCTCAACGGACCCGGCAGGGCCGTGAGGTTACCGGTGAGGCCGGTGAGGCTCTGCTGTGCCGTCGTGGTCGACGTGCTGAAGGATTGCAGCGAGGCGTCGAGGTTCTGGATCTGGGGCATCGCCGCAGTCGCAGTGGGCGCCGCCGGCGCGGCGGACGGCAGGGCCTTGTTGAACTTGTCGACGTAGCTGGAGCCGGAGGTGCCGAGGACGTCCTTCAGCCCCGCGCCCTGGGCGAGGGGCCGGCCGGTGAACCACACGGACGCCGCGTCGTCGGCGTTGCCGTATTTCGCGACCGAGCTACCGAATTGCTTGTTGAAGACGGCGTCCTGCGCGCCCTTGTCCTTCAGGAACTCGTCGGCCGTCAGGCTCTTTCCCAGCGCATCCTTCGTCCAGGACGGGATGTTGTTGCCCATCACCTGGTAGGCGCCATAGGCCCGGTCGCCGGACTTCGTGATGGGGCCAAGCGCACCGTAATTGCCCGCCGCGCTTCCGCTCTCTGTGGTCCGGATCGCGGCGGCATAGCGGGCGAGGTCGCCCTCCGAAGTCCCGGACTTGCCGGCCAGCCCCGCCGCGACGGTGGCCGCGCTCGGGACGTTGCTGTTCGCGGCGGCTCCCACCGCGCCGCCGGTCAGGCCCGCGATCGACCCGGTGAGGTTGACGACGCCGGCGCTGATCTGCGCGGTGGAGACCGCCTGCGCCTTGCCGAAGATGCTGCTGACGGCATCGCCGAACAGACCGCTTCCGGCCTTCCCTTCCTGACCCAACAGGTTGTTCACCAGCGGCGTCGAGACGGTGCGGTCGAAGATCCGCGACGACATGCTGTCGAGCGACGACGTGATGCCGTCGAGCGGGCTCTTGCCCTTCGACAGGTCGGAGAAGATCCCGGTGAGGCCGCTCCGGGCGCTCCCCCGGATGTCGTCCATGCCTCCGACGATCTCGCGCTGTTTGCGGAGAAGCGCCTCTTGCTCGGCGGCGATTTTGCCGAGCGCCCCCGCCTGAGCGTCGATCGCGCGGCGCAGGTTCTCCGTGATCGGCACGCCATCGGCGGTGTACTGGTTGATCAGCTGCTGTGCGGCTGCGGCCTTGGCGGCGGCTTCGGTCGAGGCACCGAACGCGGCCTCCTGGAGCTTCAGCCCGGCGACCTGTTCCCGGATCGCCCGGTCCGCCTCGCGCAACGGCCCGCCATAGGTCTCGATGTCGATGGCCTGGCGCTCGGCCGCCTTGGCCTTCTGGTTGTTGGCGACCGCCGGGAGATTGCCCTCGGATGCCTTGTCGATGTCGACGTATTTCGCATCGAGCTCGGCGATCCGGCGCTGGTAGGCGGGTAAACCGGCGGCGGCGGCCGTGGCGGTGGAGCCGCGCAGGCGGTCCTGGCTGTCACGCGTCGACTGCGCCATGACGGCGGCGCGGGCGCCTTCGATCTGCCGGCGCCGCTCGTCGGCGCTCATGGCCTGCCCGGCCAGGTCCAAGCGCTTCTGCTCTTCGGCGATAGCCGCCCTCTCGGCCGCCGTGCGCGCCTCGATCGACCGGATCGTCAGCTCTTGTGATTTCCGAGCCCGCTCCTCGGCCGAGATCGTGGTTTCGATCGCGCCCTTGGTGGCCTCGATCGCCCCAACGAGCCCCTGGCGGGCGCTCGCCGACATGCCGGAGAGGGCGTCGAGGTCGCCCTGCGCCTTCTTCAAAAGCTCCAGGCGGTTGGTGAGGGTTTCGGCCGCCTCGATCTGTGGCCGGACCGCGAAGACCGCCCCCTGGTATTGCTGCGACCGCTCAGCCGCAGCCTTGATGCCCGGCGCAGCCTCCTCGTCGTTCAACTGCTGTTGAAGGCGATCCCGCTCCGCACGCTTGCCGGCCGTGATTGCCGCGGCACGCTGCTGGGCCAGGTCTGGGCCACCGCCGATCACAAGCCTGCGCTGGCTTGCCGCCTCGGCGGCCTTGAGCTCTTTCTCGGCCGCGTCGAGCTGCTCTTTCGTCGTGCCGGATCGTAAGGGGGCGACCACGTATGCGGCTGCAGCCTCGGCGGCGCTCGCAACCTTGTTCCAAGCGGCCGCCCATAGGCCTGTCTTGGCCGCCGCCGCTTCCAGGTCGGGCGCGAATGCGCGAACAGTGACCCGGATGGCTTCCTGCCGGTTCCCCTGTTCCGTGAGCGTCTTGATGTAGCGCTGGGTCGAGGCATCGAGCCCGCCGACGCGTGCATCCAGTTCGGCTGCGCCCTTCACCGGCTCGGAGAAGATCCGCGCGAGATCCGCACCGGCCGCATCGATGTCCTTGCCGAACATCTTGGCGTAGCCGGGCGCCAGCGCTCCCACCGCTCCGATGTTGGAGACATCGATGTTGCCGGCGGCGGCGATCTGGGTCGCGACGCCCCGGCCTTCGCCTACAGACAGCTTTCCGCTGGCAGCGAGGCTGGCGCCGATCGCGTTGATGTCGGCCACGGTGGCCCGCGACTTCGCGCCGATGCCGGTGAGGCCCTTCTCGATCGCATCCTGGGAATTCGACCAGGAGATGCCGAGCGCCGCCACCGTGACGCCGAGGCCGACGAAGCCGCCGGCGAGGAGCCGCACGGGCGTGAGGATGCTGGCCGCTCCGGACGCGACCGCCTTCAGGCCGCCGGCGATGCCGCCGGGCGCATCGGCAAGGACTTGAACGATCTGCGGTCCCTGTTGCGCCAGGAGCATCAGCGGCGACGCGCCAGAGAACCCCGACGAGAGGATGTCGCCACCCTGGTATCCGAGGTTCTGCCACTGATCGCGGCGCAGGCCGGCCTGCGGCGGGCGGCGCTCCGGCGGCAGCGGCGGGATCGGTGGCGACGGCGCCGGCGGGACGAGTTGCGGCCGAGGCGCGGTAGGGACGGGCCCGGGCAGAACGGCCGGGGCGACGGCGCCAGGCGCGCCCGGGCGCGCGGCGGCCTCTCCGGCCTCGCGGATGGTCCTGGCCGCCGTGGTGGATTTCGCGGCGGCGTCCTGGAGGGCGAGGCCAAGGCCGTTGACGGCTGCGGTGGCACCCTGCGCCCCCGCTTCGAGCCCGCCCACGGCCGCGACGGCGCTGGGGACCGGACGGACTGCCGGAGCGGACGGCGTCGCCGGCGATGGCGCTGGCGCAGTGGATCCCTGCGGCACCGCCGGGGGACGGGCCGGCGGGACAGCGGCTGGGCGAGTGACCGCGCCGGTGGCGCCGGTGCGGGCGGCAGCACCGGCCGCGTCGGCCGCATCCTTGATCCCCTTCGCGGCGGTGGAGGATTTCGCGCCGGTGGCCTGTACCGCGCCGCCGAGATCGTTGACGGCGGCGGTCGCCTCCTCTGCGCTCGCGGTGAGCGAGCTGGCATCGCCGGTGATGCGGACGGCAAGCTGCAGCGTCATGCCCGCACCTCGTTGAGGATCGGCAGGGCCTGGCCCTCCATCCACATCACGTCGGCAAAGAGGGCGTCATGGTCGGCGCCGGGCGCGAGGCGGCGCATCACGACCTCCACGGCGACATAGTCGAGGCCGGCGTAGAGGAGCGCGCCGGGCAAGATGATGTGGTGCCATTGCGTGGCGCAGGCTCTGAAGAGGCAGAAGGCTTTCCAGTTGACATCCCAGACCTCGATCGCCGCCTCGCCGGGAGCATCCCCGCCGGGCAAGGCCTCGGCAGGAATGCCGAGCGCCGCGAATTGCCGTCGTGTGTCGTCGTCGAGGGCGGCGACCGCCGCCGGATCGGCCCGGCCGGTCCAGGTGTAGGCGAGCGCCTGCGCCGCCCTTGTCAGTTTCCCTGGCGGGCGGCCTGTCCGTTCATGGCCTCGCTGTAGGCGGCCACGATCCCGCGGCGGAACCAGCTCAGACCGAGCTGCTGGGCCAACAGGTCCTTCGAGAAGGGGACGGGCTCACCGCCCGCGTCCACGACGTCCTGCCAGTCGTGCGTCACATCAAGGATGTAATCCGCCGAATGGGTTTCGTAATCGTCGGGATAGTCCTGCCGGATCCTCGCATCGATCACGGCTGCCTCTGCCTGCGTGATCGCCTCGAACGTCGCGGTGAAGGTATGGGCGACGACGGCGCCCGGCTTGGCAGGATCGGGCATCCTCACCGTCACGGGCCACAGGAAGGTGTGCTTGGTCGCGAGCTTGAACATGAACGTCGGCCTTGGCTGGATGCGGGCTTGAAGGGGCGTTGAAGGCGGCGATCGGCGCGGTCAGCGCACGCGGAAGGTCACTTCGTCGTCGCCGGTGACGGGGATCAGCTTCAGGGGCAGCGAGTGGTTCGTGATGCCCTGGGTGTTGCCGTAGGCCGGCTTGCCGATCTGGACGGCCGCCGCTTCGATCTCGAAGATGTTGCCGGCGACCGTGCCGTGCGTGGCCAGCAGGCCGCCGAGGGTCGAAGCGCGGGCGATGCCGAACCAGTCCTTGGTCGCCGCCGACACGGCCTCGATCACGGCGGTACCCGACGCCTTGCGATCCACGACCTCGATCGTCTCTGCGCCGATGAGCATGCGCGGCTCGATCTGGTTGCCGAGATCGAGGTTGAGGCTCTCCAGCACAGCGGCCAGCCCATGGAGGACGAACGCGGAGTTCGCCTTCGACCCCACCAGCGGCTTCTGGAAGCCGGTGACGGTCGCGGCCGGGAGCGGCACATCGCCGATCGGGCCCAGCATTCCCGTCATGGTGAAGGTGAACTTCGGGATCGTCTTCGGCGCCAGCGCCAGGGTGACGGTGCCGCGCGCGCCGACCATGGCGTGGTTCACCCCGTCGAGGTTGGCAAACAGCGTCACCGCCTCGGGCGTGGATGAGACGGGCTTGTATTCGACCTTCGTCGTGGCCGTGATCGTCTCGGACATGCTGCAGGCGCGCAGAAGAGGTCCATAGTTCGGAGCCGTTCCGGCGGCGCCAGCGCCGGCGATCTCGACCGAGAACTGGATGCGAGCGAACACACCGGCCAGGACCATGCCCTGATCGCCGAAGTAGGGCAGCATCAGGTCGCGGGAGACCTCATCGCCCTCCAGCGGCGTCACGGTCACGTTCGACACCAGCATGGCGTTGGCGGCTCCCGTGGGCGCCGCGCTCGTTCCGTAGGTGGTCTCGACCTTCGCGAGGACCGCGAGCTTGTTGTAGCGACGGGCCATGGATCACTCCTGCGTGGCGGTTTCGGGGGAGCGGCGGCGGCCCGTCTTGGGCGGCTCTTCCGCCACGACCTCGGCGGCCTCTGCCTCGCTGGGAGGGAGGGCCTCCGCCATGGTCGGCACCTCAGGCACCGGGGCGACGTCCTCGGCCAAGCGGCTGCCGTCCTTCTGGACGGTGCGCTCGACGAGCTTCTCCTCGCCGGATTTCGGATCGACGACGTAGCTTCCGGCTTCACGGACACCCATGGATCAGCCCTCTTCGTAGGTTGCGGTGGCGAAGGTCAGCTCCCACCAGACGAGCCCGTCGCGGGCGCGCACCAGCCGGCCGCCGACATTGGTGAGGACGTCGTCGGCTCCTTCGGGCTGCCAGCCGATGAGGGCGGCACGCACGACCTTCTTCAGGCTCTCGATCTCGACCGAGGCGGCGGCGCCCTGCGCATCGGAGACGTTGCCGGTGATGACGACGACGGAGACGTCCACCTCCATGCGCTGGAGGACCGCGTTGACCCGCTCGTTATCGGCAGCCGCCTCTTCCGAGATGAAGACGTAGGCGGCCGGCAGGGCGTTCGGCTGGGCCGTGCCGAGCGAGGCCAGCTCGGCCGATCCCTCGACGATCGAGAAGGGCGGCGAGGCTTCGGCCGTGAGGCGATCGATGATCTCCTGGATCATGGCGCGCCCTCGATACCGGCGGCCTGGGCCAGGTGGTCGGCGACGATCGCCAGGATCTCGGCCTTGTCGGCATCGCTGATGCCGAGATAGGGCCGCGCCGGGATGCTGATCGAGTGGGCCGGGACGGTGAAGGCCTTGGTGTGCTTCGACTTGGCGCGCGTTCTGGCGCGAGCAAACCGGAGCCGCGAGCCGACCCGACGCCCATCCTTCGTCTTGCCGGCGCCCTTGGCCACGATGACGAAGGTGGCCGAGCCCTGGCGCTCCGGGATCGGGATATCGCCGCCGAATTGATGAATGCCGGCATAGGCGAGGTTGGTGCCGACCTCGACCGCATCCGTCTGGGCATCGAAGGTCAGGCTCGAATAGAGCCGGCCGCGATCGCGCAGGAGCTGGGCCGGCTTGCGGCGGTCCGGCATGCGCTTGAGGGTCGAGGGAGCGAACGGCGCCCAGGCCTGGCCGTCCGGACCCGCCTGCGCTTCGAAGCGGCGCTGGGTCGAGAAGAGCAGCGCCGCGCCGATATCCTCCATGACCGGGACGAGATCGCCGCCGGCAGCAACGAGCCCCTTGAAGGCGGCAGCGATGTCGGCGTCCGCGATCTCAATCTTGATGCTGGCGCCGGTCATCAGAACCCCCGCAGGCTGTCGCGGGTGAAGACGGGCTTAGATCCAGAGACGCGGCCGGCCGACCCTTCCGCCGGCGCGGGCGTGACACCGCCGTCGTCGAGCTTGACCCGGCCGGCGGCGACGTCCTTCAGCCAGGCGACGGCTTCGGCATAGGCGCGGGTGATGGGGCTATCCTTGTCGACCCGCTTCCCGTGCAAGTAATACCGGGCGATGTCGCAGCACATCTTGACCAGGTTCGCAGGAACGCTGGCGAGCGGCAGTCCGTAGACCTTCGACAGATAGCCGTCGATAAACGCCGTGGCATCGCCCAGCGCCCGGTCGACCGTATCCTGCTCGACCGTCGTCGGCGGCTTGTGCGTGAGATCGGTGAGCTGGACGAGTTCCGTCTCACCGAAGCGCACGATCAGGTCGGAGGTCTGGGCGTAGGTCATTTCTAGACCGGTTGGATGGGCGGAAAGCGCCAGTGGCCGGGTGCGATGCCATGGCGGACAGCTTCGGGGAGCGGGCGCGGTGGCTCGCCCGGCTCGAAGACGGTGAGCGTGCAGATGTCGTCGCCGTCGCCCGCCTCGAAGACACCGGTGATGATGGCGGCCACAGGGCTCGGCGCCACTTCGCCGCGATCGCCGATCTGGAGGAAGTGGACGATCCGCCCGATGGTCGGTTGCTGGGCCGCCGCCGACACCGGAAAGGCGGTGGACATTCCCGCCAGCGCCTCTTCCTTTGTGAGGGGGAGGATGGACTGGACCTCGCTCGCGGCGAAGATTTCGGACGGGCCGAGATCCGCTTCACTCACGCGGATCTCGAAGAAGTCGGCCGTGAAGCCGGGAAGGCGGCGGACGTGTCCGAAACGCTCACGCGAATACGTCAACCGGACACGTGCCCACCCGCCGTACTTCGCGGTCCACATCACCGCAGCGCCTGGACGACGAGCACGGGGCAGTCGTCGAGCGCCAACAGCTCGTCGACCGTGAAATCCATGCTCCGGCGCAGGGTCGCTGCTTTGGGATGAGCGACGCCAGCGCGGCGGAAGCCTTCGTGGCTGGACGTCACGATCAGGTCGAAGCCCCGCTTGATCAGATCGGCGACGTTGGTCCGGTCCTGCGGCATCGGCTCCGCGAGCTTGACGCCGGGGGTCCGAACGGCGGCCATGCCCTCGACATCGGTGTCATAGAGGAAGGCCGTCCGGCCCACCTCCGGCGCGGGCCCGAACGCACCCTCACGGGACATCAGCGCAGGGGCGACGCCGGCGGCGTTCTCCACCGCCACGGCCGGGCCGGCGGCGACGAAGCCGTAACGCTCGGCGATCGAGGCCAGGAACGCAGGCCTCGGCGTTTCGAAGTAGCGACGGATCGCGGCCTCATCGAGCTCGGCCACCGGCCCGCTCCCGACGCTGGGCGCCTGCAGGGCGGAGCCGGCTGCGGCCTCGGCAGCCATGGCGACGCCCTGGGGGCCGCCGGACAGAAGGGCGGAGTTGGCCGCGGCGGCGACCTCCTCCTGCTTTGACGGGGTTGCGACAGTCTGCGAGGCAGACACACCCACAACAGCTGGGTCTTTGGCAGGCCCGCCGGCCTCCCCGACTGCCAACCCCTCTCGGGTATTCTCGGAGGCGCCCGTGAGGGACGCCTCCCCCGCAACGGACGACGCTCCGCCCGCCGTCGCGGTATCGGCCACAGCGGCGATCTCGCCGCTCTTGGGGGTGGCCGTGCTCATGGGACGCTTCATGGTCTGCTCTCAGCTCGGGATGGAGGATCACTCCGGCGCGAGCGCCGGATCAGGCCGCGCTCAGTCGAGCCAGGGAACGACGAGGAGCTCGGCGGTGCCCTTCCACTGGTTGGTGCCGCCGCCGGGGAGCATCTCGTTGTTAAGGAGCGCGCGGGCAGCACCTTCCAGCGAGGGACCGCAGACCAGCAACCGAGGGACGATGCCCAGTGGGCGGCCCCGATCACCCCTGATCTTGCCGAGGCCGACACGCGCCGCCTCGTAGCGGGTCGCGTCCAGGGGCTGCTTTGAACCCCAGGCGAGCTGCCAGAAGCCGTAGCCGACGTTGCAGCGGCCATCGATGCCGTACCGGAACTCGTTCCGGTTGAAGACGGCCTCGTCCGTGTCCGCATCCATCCGGGTCAGTTTGAAGGGTTTCCGGGTCTGGTAGATGATCGGCCGGAACGAGCGACTGTCGTCGATCAGGAACCAGGGGGCACCAGTCCCGCCATCGGTGTTGGCGACCGACGTGATCTGGCCGTTGGCATCGAGCACCGGGTGATCCGTGTCGAAGAAGAACTGGCCGTCGTAGCAGGGCGTCGAGAAGCCGGCCTGCATCGCGGGCCACACCAGCTCGTCCGGGAAGCTGGCGGACGAGCGCCCGAAATCGGTGAAGATCGGCGCATAGACGCCGACGTTGTCGTCTTCGATATCCGGGCGGCTGACGCTGATCGTGCTCTCGAACGACCGGTTGCGGATCAGATAGCCGGCGGTTTCCAGGCTCTCGACGACACGGTCACCGATCCACTCGCGGATCCGGGGCATGTCCTTCAGCCAGCCGTACTCATTCGCGCGCGTCGAGGACGGCACCGTCATGGCGACGCGCTGATAGGTCGGCGTGACGCCGGCAAAGCCGCCCTGGAAGGCGGTGGAGTGCGAGATGAAGAGAGAGCGCAGGTTCGCGTTGTTGACGATCATGGTTCGGCTGACCTCAGGAGAATTCGACCCAGACGCCGAGCTGATCGACGTCGAAGATCGTCCCGGCGACGGGACGGGCGGCGGAGTTGGAGGTCAGCGCCACGGTGTGATCGTCGACCACGTAGCAGGGCTGTCCGATGTCCTTCAGGCCGATCAGGTCGGCCGAGGCCGAGTTGTCGAACTGGAAGATGCCGGTCCGGACCGGGACACGGATCGCGCCGTTGGCGCCCCCGGTATTGTCGCTCTGGCGCTCGGCCATGCCGAGCACCCGGTGCGCCGCCACCGAAGCCGCCGGTACGGCAAAGCCGCTGGCGTCGATGGCGGCCATGGCGCCTGCGAAGATGACGGCGTTCGCCTTCACCAGCGGCTCGCGCAGATCGCCGGAGCGGTTGCGGGTGAGGCGGTTCGTGGTGAGCGCGGCCATTAGAGCGCTCCCTCGCTGAGACCAAGGGAGGCCTTGGTCTTGAGGTAATCCTCGACCGACACGCCGGAGAGCGCGACGATCCGGGCCTCTTCGCCGTCGAGGAGTTGCTTGCCGTCTGCGCCGAGCTTCGGCGGCAAGGCGCTGCCACCGCCGGCGGCGTGAAGCGAGACCATCGATCCCAGCTCCAGGTTGACAGCGACCGGATCGACCATGTGGCGGGCGATGTAGTGGTCGCGCATCACCGTGGGTGCCGCGATCTTGCCGGCCTTGATCGCGGCATCCACCGCCTCGACCGCCTTCTCCCGGCGGCGATCGGTGATCTCAGCGGTGAGCTGCGCCTGGAGCGCGATGACGGCGGCGGCCGGCACCATCTTCGCCGGGTCGTTGAGCGTCTGGACCGCCTGGAGCACGGCGGCACCATCGGCGGTCTCGGGCAGGCCGGCGGCCTTGGCGATCGGCGCCAGGAGCGCGGCATGCGCGGAGGTATCCGACAACCGACCGTCGACGGCCGTCATCAGGGCGGCTTCGTCGGCGTCGGCCGCCAGCCCGAGCTTCGCTCGGAGCTTTGCCAAGAAATCCATCGGGTCTTCCTGTTGGTGGAGCGCGGCCAGGCCGAGCAGGTTGGGACGGTTGACGAGGGAGGCGCGCAGGAGGCCGGTGACCGTGCCGTCCGGTCGATGCGCGATGACGGGCGAGATGTGCCGGTAGTCCTTCGAGGCGACGAGCCGGCGGCCGGCACGCGTCCACTCGACGTCGCCCCAGAGGCCATCGGCCTCGGCGTGAAGACCGGTGATCCAGCCACGCGCCGGCGCGGGCTCGCCGCGCGGAGCGGCAAGGTCGGTCGAATGGTTCTCGTCGAGGGGGAGCCGTGTGCCGTCCGGCATGCTGATCCGGATCAGCTCGGCGACGTCCGCCACCCGGTAGGGGCCGCGTCCGTCCTGAGTGCGGATCTCGCCCGCCGGCAGGAGATGGATGCGCTGGGGCGCGACGGCCCCTTCCACCGCCGCCGGGATCGGCAAGGCGGCGCAGAGCGCAATCTTCGGGGCGGCGGGCTTCGACATGAGCCGACCATGGGCGATCCCGCCCGGCTCGATGCCCCGGACACCTGTCCGGGTCCGGAAGAATTCAGCGGATCGCGCGGATCGGGGGCGGCCCTATGCGCCCGCTTCGTTTTTGAAGCATCATTGAACGCCGTGGGCGGCAGCCGGCGGGTTTGAACCTACGCTGGCGCGACGAGGCCGGGGAAGGGCCTTCCTGGGGCTCCTATGGCGATTTCTATTGCGGCCGGCGCGGAGACCCCCGATATTGGCTACGCGGTCGTCGTGGCAGCTGGGAAATTCGCAGGTCCAGCTTGGCGTCCCGCTTTCGAGCGGGCTGCTGTTACGGGGAAGGTGGCGTACCCCCTCGACGGCCGCACCATCACAAAGCTCCCGACAAGACTTCGTATGTCTTGATGTCCGAGAGATCCGCCGTGCTGACCAGGCCGGCGGTCCGGATGGCGTTGATCTGGATCGTGGTCTTCCGACCCCCGGCTGGCCGGACCTTCACCGGGAAGTCGAGCTTGATGACGATCTTCCCCAGTCTCGGATCGCTCGGCACGTCGAAGACGTAGAGCAGGGCACCGTCCCGCAGATCGCGCAGGACTGCCTTCGCGGTGTCCAGGGTGAGCGGGAGCGTGCGCAGGAGATCCAGCGGCACGGCCTTGCCGGCGCTGGCCTTGGCATCGCGCACCATGTGACCCACGGTGCCGCCGTCGACTGAGATCGCCCCGGACGAAGGCGTGACGCCACGCTGCGCCAGCGCATCGAGCACGTCCTGGCGGATCGCCCCGACGATGTAGGTCGAGCGGTCGAGCGGCTTGCCGGTCGAGGCCAGATCGAACCAGGTCTCGAATTCGGTGGCCAGAGCACGGGCGGGCCATGCCGGCGATGCCGTTGCCGCCGCCGCTAGCTCCGGCGGCGCGTCGATCAGCTTGTCCGCCACCGTCGAGGCGCGCCAGCCGGCCTTACCGGGATTGTAGCCCCAGCCCGGATCGATGCCGTCCGGCACCCTCGTGATCTGGCCGGTGCGGGAGTTGACGAAGTTGCGGTAGGTTTCCGCCGGCGGCGTGAACTTCAGCTCGCCCTTCATGCGCTCGACGTCGCGCAGGGAGAGGCTCTGCAGCGTGCATTCGCAGCCATAGCCGCATGGCGGCGCCCAGGTGTCCCAGTAGGCGTCGTCGACCGGGAGGGCGAGGTTGTGACGGACGATGTGCTGTTTCCGGCGATCCTTCCCGAACAGCAGCGAGACGTAGCGCAGGACTGGCCTCGTCGCCTTGGTGCGCTCGAACTTCGCCCAGTGCCCCGCGGCGTAGGAGACCCGCATGTTGGCCTCGAAGATCGTCTTCAGGCGCCGAGGCGATCCGAGGGTGCGCTCCTGGATCTCGCCCGTGGCCGGGTCCGTCACCTGCTGACGGCCCCACCAACCCTTCTTCTCCAGGACCGGCCGGAGATCCTTGGCGAAGTCCTGAAACGTCCGCCCTTCCGCCAAGGCCTCCACGAGGCCGGCATGGATATCCTTCAAGATGTCGAAGCCGGCCGACTTCGCCACCGTGAACATCGTGGCGTGCTCGGCCTCCCAGGCATCCTGCCAGGAGAAGGTCGGATCGAGGCGGCCACCACGGCGCTGGAGGGCGGCGACGGCTTCGGCAGGAGGAAGCGGCGTCAGCGTCGGCTGCGCCATGGATCAGACCTTATCCGTGAGGCGCTCGTCGGCCTCGCCCGCCAGGCGCGCCGAGAACGCGGCCTGGGCGAGCTTCTCCGCCAGGGCATCCACGCCCATGCCCTGAAAATGCAGCGCGAGGATCCGCGTGGCGTCCTCGATCGAGGTGGCGGCGGCGAGCTTCGGCTCCAGGCCCGCGATCATCGGCGCGACCAACGCCTCCCAACCCTCGTCTGCCAGGATCGCATCGATCGACACGTCCACCGCGTCGCCAGCCGGGGTTGCGGCGGCGTTGAAGGCGGCTTGAAGGGCCACGGGGATCGGTCCGGCCGGGGGCGCACCAGGCGGCAGGACAGGCGGGGCCGGGGCCGCCGGCGGCGTGAGAACGTCGGCGCCGGCGTCGGGATCGGGGAAGCCCAGCATGTCGGCCACATCGGATATCTGGACCCGGAGGCCGAAGGGGACGAGTTCCTTCAGGGCCGTAACGGTCGCCTGGATATCCTTCACGTCCTCGCGGCCGATGCGCAGGCGCGGATAGGACTTCGTGGTGCCGGCGCCGTACTGGAGGTCGATCCACGGGCGGACGAGCTGGCGGTTGAGGACGGCGGAGGTCGCCTTCGCGTCGGCGCGCTCGATATCCGCCTGGACCTGGCGGTGCTCCTGGCCGACCGCATGGCCGCCGGCGATCGCGTCCGTTGTGGCGGTCTGGCCGAGCACGCCCTTGGAGGTTTGCTGATCGAGCCAGTCGGCGCGCTTCAAGTAGAGGTCTGCGCTGGCGTTGCTGTTCTTGAGCTCGATGAACTCGATCATCATCGTGTTGGGGATGACGGCAGCGCAGTCGCCGGCGATGTTCGCGACCGCCGTGTAGAGGATGTCCTTCTGCGCTTCGGAAGCATCAGGGCCATACTTGCCGACCCGGATCGGTTGGCCATAGGTCTGCGTGAAGATCGCCCAGTCCCGGAGCGTGAAGCTCTTGAACATCCAGTTCCAGCACGCGAGCCGGGCGATGCCGGAGCGGATCGGTAGGCCGGACTTGGCCTTGATCTGCGCCGTGATGAACTTGGCAGCCGGCAACGGCACGTCGCCGGTATCCGTGCGCAGGAGCGGCGTGCGGCCGTCCACGAGATCGAAGGTGAACCACCGGGGATCGCGCCATTCCAGGCGCTCTGGCTGCCACATCCCCATGGACGTGTCCCAGATGATCTCGGTGTAGGACACGCCCTTGCCGATGGCGTCGAGGACGTCGAACAGCTCGTCCTGCAACTCGTCGCGCAGGAGCCAGTTGCGGATCATGTCCGCCTTCTCGACATCGAGCGGATCGTCCGACGCGGCATCGACCTGGATCGGCAGCTGCGCCACCGAGCGCTTCCGGGTGCCGAGCACGCCGAGATAATGGAGGTCGCGCTCCTCGACGATCTCGGCCAGCTCGAGGTAGCGCAGGGGCAGGCCCTGATCCGCCTCGCGCATGATGGCGGCGACGCGCCCCGGCGTGAGGCCGTCCGAGGGATAGCCAGATAGAACGGACCGGACGCCGCTCAAGGTCGGGCCGGCCACCTCGCGGGTGAGCACCTCGCGGCGGGCCGGCTGGCCATCGGGTCCGAGGATCTGGGGGACTGCCATGGTCAAAGGCTTCCTCTGAGCCGGGCGCCAAGCGGGCGACGGGCGAGGGGATCAGGGCGATCGTCGTCGTAATCGCTCGACCGCCGCTGCATACGCTCATCGTCGCCCTGACTGCGGGGCGCCGAGCGATAGGCGTATTCCACCACCGGCATCAGCGAGGCGAAATACGCCAGGGCCGCCGCGATGGCCGCGTCACCATGCCGACGCTTCGTCTTACCCTCGGAGGCACCCTCGCCCTTCTCGACGGTTCGGGTGCGTGGAACGCGGGCGATGCCGTCGATGATCTTGACCAGCTTAAAATCGCCGGAGACGTCTGGGTCCGCCGGAAGCGACATGCCGCGCCGCTCCAGTGCGTCCTTCAACTTGGGCATGTTCTCGCGGTACCAGTCGATCGAGAACTTGATCTGGGCGATGCGGCCGGGCCCGTACTTCTGGGCCGCATACTCCGCCTGGGCGGCACCGTTGCCGCCGGCATCCATGGCGCCTCCGCAGAACCTGGGAAGCCGGTCGATGATCCAGCACAGGATCTGGAATTGCTGGGCGAAGGGGATGTTGCGCAGCTCTACCAGGAAGGGGGTTTCGCGGATCATCCCCGGCAGGATCTGGATGGGCCAGATGTCGGTCAGGTCGGACACGCGCCCGAAATCTTGTCCGAAGAAGCTTGGGTAGCGCGGGTCAAGCCGTTCCAGGGACGGACCGATGACGGTCTCGCACCACGACCGAGCGAGGGCTTCGCGCTCTTCCTCCGGCTGATACGCGAATGCAGCGGGCATCTCCCAGCGGTGGACCGGGATGTCCCGGCGCATGCACGCCTCGATCACCGCCGGCAGGAGCCAGAAACCGGTCCCCTCGGACGGGATGACGAACAGCTCTTCGTCGGCGCCGTCGCCGTAGATGGCGATGATCTCGGCGCGCCAGGCCGCCTCGCCCTCGGGAGACCACTCCTCGCCCTTGCGCAGGCAGACCCGTCGATAGAGGCCATCCTGGAGCGCCTGGTCGAAATCGACCTCCACCAGGGCATAGGGCCGTCTCCCGGCACGGACGTCCTCAACGAGGCGGTTGAACGGGTTTCCCTCGCCGTTGTGGGATGAGATCACGAGCACCTTGCCGCCCCAGATCAGCAGGGCGAAGGCGGCCTTCAACAGCCCTTCAAGGTCATCGTGGAACGCGGCCTCGTCGATGATGACGTAGCCCTGGCGACCACGAAGCGAGCGCGGCCGGGACGAGAGCGCCGTGATCTCGAAGCCGGAGGCGAAGCGGATGCGGAACGCCTGGATGTGCTTAGTGTCGGCTGGATCGCGCTCGTTGACGTCGTCGAACAGGAACTCGCCAACAGCCGTGGCCGCCTGCGAGAAGGCCACCGCCCACATCGCGCACACGTCGATGAACTCGCGTGCCATGTCCAGATTATAGCCGATGTAGAGGGTATCCATTCCTCTGGCATCGCGCGCTGCGGCCGAGGTCAGCACCGCGTCGGCGCCGACGCCCCAGGTAGCTCCGACGCGTCGGGACTTTGGGCAGACGGTGACCTGGTTGACCGCCGTCGTCTCCAAGAGACGACGCTGGTAGGCCATGAAGATATCCGGATCGCTCGGGTCCAGCTCGGACGGCAGGCCGATCAGGCTCTCGCGGCGAAGGTGCGCCCATTCCTGTTCCGAGATCGCGCGGCCGACCCGGAAATCCTCATCGCGAACAGGGGCGCTCATGGCGCGGCCGGCTTAGGCAGCTTGAGGCCGAGGATGCGCTCTTTGATCCCGCGCACCGTGTCGCCGGAGAGACCCTTCTCCTGGGCGACCGCATCGATCGCGGTATCCGTCGCCTTCTCCAGCCGAGCCTGCATTTCGGCTTCGACCTTCTGACGGCGGTCGCTGGAAATCTTCTGCGCGGACACGGTCGACTGGAAGGCTCGGGCCAGCTCCATGGCGTCCTTCGGTGTCTTCACGCCTGCGCCGTCGCCGGCAAGCTCGATGATGAGCGTCTTGATGAACTCGCCGAGGATGATGGTGTTCTCGTCAACGTCGGCGGCCGTGAACTGGCTCGACACGCCCTCGAACATGGCGCGCGCCTCCTGCATCCGGCGCTGGGCGGCGGCGCGGTTCACCGAGTGGCGGGAGAAGGCGGACTTCGAGACGCCCTCGATCCCCTTTGCCTCCAGGCGATCGTTCAGCTCGAAAAGGATGTCCTGTTGAGTGCGGGTACGCTGGGCGAGCTGCTGGGTCGCCCAGACGATATCGTCGGCCGCCTCCTCCGGCAGCATGTCGATCGACGAGAGGCGACGGCGCTCGGCCATTTCAGACCCCCAGCGAGGGCTGCTTGATCCCCTCGATCCGACCGCGCCGCAGGACGTGATCGACGCCGGCGGCCGTGATCTGCGCGATGAGGACGCTGCCAGCCTCGGTTGCCCGGACCGCTCCCAACTCCTCCATCTTGCGGATCTGCGTCTTCACCCAGTCGCGGGACCGGTTGTGACCGAAGCTCTGAAGCACCGTCTCCAGCAGCCCGTCGTGAAGGCTGCCGTTCGACTGGATGTAGAGTTCGCGCAGGATGATGAGCCGAGCATCTTCCTCGACGTGACGGGAAAAGGAGGCGGTGGTCATTTCGGGGCCTCTAAGCCTTTGCCGGCGATGTGGGGGAGGGCAGCGTTGATCAGGAAGTCTTCGATCCGCCGGAGGGAGTGACCGTTCGTCGTGAGCGTGTCGTGCATCCCGTCGACCTTGCCGGTGAGGCCAGCGACCTCCAGGCGCACCTGGTTGAGGCTGTCCTTCGTCGGCATCGACTGCATCGACATGCGGATGTTGCGCACGTCGTGATCGTTCTGGTTTTGCTTCGTCTCCAGCGTCGCCAGGCGCGAATGGATCGCATCCAGCTTCGCGTCGGTGATCGGAGCCCGCACGGTGCGCTGCCTGCGCGGGACCAATAGGCCGAGCAGGAACACGGACAGGACGCCAATACCGACCGCCACGGCGATCCACGGGTCCGTCATTTCACCAGCTCCGCCAGCTCGGCGTCGATATCGTCCGGATGCAGGCGGCCGTCGCGAACGGCGGTGAGCAGATCGATGGCCCGGCGGAGCTGGATGCGGAGCAACTCAAGGCTCGTCAGCAACTCGCGCTGGCGGTCCTTCAAGTCGTCGTTCTCCGCCTCGATCCGCTCGACGTCCTTATGAAGCTCATCCTGGGCGAGGACGAGCTTGTCGTACTGGGCGATGACGCGATCCAGGAACCCCGTCTTCTGCTGATCCGACCGGGTGCCGTCGAACAGGTTGGCGGTCTTCGCGAACACGATGATCGCCAAGACGAGCCCGACGATCGCGGCTGCGATGTAGGCTCCGGGCGGACCCGTGCCTTCGATGATGCGAAGGACGCTCTCGACGGACTTGTCCACCTAGCCGACCTTCCGAGGCTGCCCCGAGAGGTAGAGCGCCCCGCACAAGGCCGCGCACCCGATGATCGGGTAGATCAGGACGCCGGTCGTGAGCTCGATCCGGTAGAGGCTCACCGGAACCGTGATCCAGATCCAGGCCGACAGGAGGCACGCGGCAACCCGGACGGACCTCAGCCAAAGGCGGAAGAAGCCGAGAGCGTGGAGCGCCGTCAAGACGGCGAAGAAGCCCAGCCAGTACGCGTCGGGCATCCAGGACAGGCCCACGAAGGCCCCGCGGTCGAAGACATGAGGGCGCGTCAACATCAGACCGCCCCAGGCCGCCGCGAACAGCCCCAGCAGTAGATCGATGCCCGGAGCATGGGGACCGAACAGCCACTCGACGAACCGGACGAGCGGCGTCACCGTCGCTTCAGCAACGCGCTTCATGTGCCTGTCAGCCCTTCTTCGCCGTGACGGCCTTGGAGGCCTTGAACCGGCCGACGATGGTGAGGACGGTGGAGCCAAGGGCGAAGACAGCCACCACCGCGGCGTAGGACTGGTCGATCAGGATCTGCTGAGTTGCCGGGTCGATCTGGTAGCCGGCGACGCCGACGATCATGCCGGCCACGCCCAGCCCGGCGCCCCACATCGTCTTCGACATCCAGAAGGGCTTGGTGCCTTCCAGCCCCTGGGTTTCAGTATCCTGCCGCATGATCGTCTCCGGTGGTGACCGCCCTCAGGCGGCGATGGGAAGGTCGAAGGCCTGGCCGCGCAGGGGGAACATCGCCACGGCGATTGGCGCCTTGGCCTTGGTGAGCGCGGCCGCCATGGCGGAGCGCGTGGCGGGGCCGACGCGACCGTCCACCGTGAGGCCGGCGCTACCCTGGAATTTCCGGACGGCCTGGTCCGTTGCAGGCCCGAAATCTCCGTCCACCATGTCAGCGTATGGCAGCAGGCCGAGCGCCACGAGGTCGGTTTGGAGAGCGCGCACGCCCTCGGGATGCAGCGAGCCGCGGCGCAGAACGACGCCAACGGCTTCGTCCGCAGCGGGCAGGACAGCGGCGCCGTAAGCTTTCGTCTCGAAGAGCGTGCGCTCGGCCGAGCGACGGTTGACCAGACCAGACATGATCCGGCCGGCGGCCTTGTTCCACAGCAGGAAAGCGGCCCCAGCCTCGAACGTCTTACCGGCGTTGAGCAGGCGGACGACGCTGCTGTTGTTGAAGTTGCCGGGTCCGATGTTGAAGCACAGCGAGACGAGGGCATCGAACTGATTTTGGTTCAGCGGCACCTTTACCGCTTTGCGCACGGCGCTCTCGAAGCCGACCAGGTCGCGGCTCAAGATCTCGAATGCCACCGCTCGGGTGATCGTCATCCCCTTAACGACCACGGGGCTGCCGGCCGCCGAGGTATGGCCGATGCCGATGGTCCAGGGTTTCCCGCCGGTCCCCGGATCGGGGTAGGCCTTCAGCACAACGCCTTCCCAGCCGGAAAGGAACTGCTTGCCATTCTCCGAGGTCGAAAGGTCGTTCAAGGCCATGCATCCAGTCCCGCGTGATGCAGGGACGATGCGTCGAGATCAGGTATTGCGTACCCCGGACAGGCTGTCCGGCATATTAGCCGTGTGCCGGGTTTAGCGTCCCCCGGACCGGTGTCCTCTCCTAGAAGAGGTTGCCTTGATCGCTGTCCACGTCTTCACGGAGTTTGGCACGGGCGCGACGGACGGTGCGTCCGTGTACCTTCATTTCCTGCGCGATCTGCGCTTCGGTCAAGCCCGGCGTGGCCGCCAAGTCCAAGAGCCGCCGACGATATTCAGCCATGAAATTGGATGGGCCGCGCGGGATCTCGACAGCAAGCCCGCCGATGCCGGTGGCAATGTGCTTCGCCAGCACGGTCGCCGCCTCCATCCCGATTGCAGCAACGATGGGGCTATCCTCTCGGATATCAGCACGAACATAAAAGCGGGTGCCGCCCATCGCCGCCACGAGCCGGAGAGCGGCAACGTCGCCGATCACGTCCGCCAGCTCGTCGAGGGGAATGTAATAGGCGGCACCCGTCATCAGAGGGCACCTCCGGCCGAGACGTGGGAGGCCTGGCGGCCGGTCATCTCGCTCCACCGCCGCACTGCGAGGTCGCAGTATTCCGGTGAAAGCTCGATGGCGTGGCAGATCCGGCCCAGCTCCTCGGCGGCGAGGATCGTCGTGCCCGAGCCGAGGAAGGGATCGTAGACACGATCGCCGACGACGGTGTGATTGAGCATCGCGCGACGCATCACCTCCACCGGCTTCTGCGTGCTGTGCCCGCTCTCCGATTTGCGGTGAGGAATGGCCCACACCGTCACCTGACGTCGGTCGCCCTGCCAGTTGGCCGTTTTCCCTTTCCGCACCGCGTACCAGCATGGCTCGTGGCGCCAGTGGTAGTGTCCCCGGCTGATGATGAGGCGGCCTTTGTCCCAGATGATCTGGGAACGCGGTACGAAGCCAGCCGCCCGCAGGCTGGCCTCCACCAGGCTGCCGTTGAGAGCACCATGCCAGACGTAGGCGATGTTGCCGGGGAAGAGCATCCAGGCGGCGCGCCAGTCCGCCTGATCGTCGTTAAGCACAACTCCGAGAGCGCGGCCTGCCTTGCCCGCCCCCATCATCTCCCGCCAGTCGGGCTCGTAATTCACCCCATAGGGCGGGTCGGTCGCCATCAGGTTCGGCACCTCGCCGTTGAGTGCGAGGGCGACAGCTGCCGGGTCGGTGGCATCGCCGCAAACGAGGCGATGCGCGCCCAACAGCCAAATATCGCCGAGCTTCGAGCCCGGCGTTAAGGTCTTTTCCATGCTCTCGCTTGATGTTGCTCCCACCGCCGCGGCGGTGGCGGGATGGCCGTGGGAACGGCCGCTCATGGTCATGCGAGGCGTCCTCTCGCGGTTCAGGGTGCTTCCAACACCCTGACCCCCGCCCCTTCGGGCGCGGATGGTTTCACACACGCGAACAGCCTGGCTCATGACGCACCCATTGCTTTGAGAAAGCGGGCTCGCGTCTTCGATCCGGCGATGTTGCGGGCGTTCTGCGAGGGCGTGGCCCAGCGCAAATTCTGGCGGCGGCAATCGAGCGTCCGGCCGTTCTTATGGTCGCCGACAGCGCGCTTGATCCGAGGCCGCCCATCGCGGCGCGTCAGGATCTCTCGATGCAGGTAGATGGTCTGCCCGCCGACACACCGGCGCGCGTACATGTGGTCGGGCCGGGCAATGGCGAACACGCCCTCGGCAACTTCGGCCATCTCGCCTGATCCGTAGGTGTGGCACCATTTGAAGGCGCGAGCCCAGGCATAATCCTCTGGGTCTACGATGGCGTAGACGTCGAACCGATCCGACAGGTGGAGGTAGCTGGCCTCCGCGATCGGCGCCTCCACCGGCCAGCAGGTCGGATCGAAGGGGTCGGGCAGGTCGAGCGGCGCGACCCGGATCATGTCCGCACCTCCCGCTCCCAGGCCTCGCGACCGTCATGGTGAGGAGCGATCGCCGCTCGCGCGTGCGGATCGCGGAACCAGCCCGGCTGGGTAAGGCACAGCGCGCAGAGCCGGAATTCCGGCGGCTCATTGGCATTGACGATGACGATGGGCTCGCCGCACTCGAGGCAGATGAATTCAGCTGCCACGGCGGACCTCCGCTGCCTGCGGTTCGTCGGCGACGAAGCTCGGCTGGTTTGGCCGATGCTTCCCGCAGTAGTGCTGGCCGAAGCTCCTCAGAGTGCAGCCAAAGCCGTAGGGCGCGCGCTCGCGGCAGCCGGGGTGGAAGCAGATCGGCAGATCGCTGGGCGCCGGCGGTGGCGTGAAGAGCTTCTTAGCCATCAGGTGAGCCTTCCTGATGCGACGGCCTCGATCCCCTGCCGAACGATCGCGCGGCCCTCCGCAGAGATGACGAGGCCCACAGCCCGAACGTTGATGATCTGAATACCGAGAGGCCGGAGCTTGGTCCGAGCCCGCGAGACGTGGACCTCCATGGTTTCTTCGCTGGGGGTACGGTCGATAGATCCGGCGGCAAGCCGGGCACGGTTGTGAGTGAGAGGCCCCTCCGCCTGCGCGAGCGCCACGACGAGGCGCGTCTCCGCCGGCGACAGGCGCCATGCTCGCGGCAGCCAAGCCACCGGCACCAGGGCATCGCGGAGCTGGCGGTTCTCTTCCTCCAACTCCTCGATCCGCTGGCGCATCTCATGGAACACAGGGTGCCGCCACGGGGCGGGAGCGTGGGCCTCAGCCGGCATGACGCACCTCCGCCTTTCCGGAGGTTTCCAAAGCCTTCCGGTTTTCCAGGGCCTTCCGGAGCTTTCCGCCGAGCGCCTTGGCGGCCTCGTCTAGCTCGGCCGGGGTGAGGGACGGATCGTCGAGAGCGCCGACCCGGCGCGAGCCGCCGCGCACGATCCGGGAGACGTAATCCTGCAGGCCCTCACAGTGCTCGGGCGGACCGAAGGGCTCGACCGCGCCGAGCTCGATGCAGCGGAGCCACTGCCGGCGCAGGATCTCGCGCTTCATCATGAGGATGGTCTCGACGGCCGGCGTGCCGGGCTTCGGGACTGGCCACCGCACGCCGACGCGGATCAGCCATCCCTTCAAAGCCTCGATCGCCCTGGCGGCGTCGGTCGCGTCCTGCAGGAACCGCGTGTGCGACAGGCTGGTCTGCCGCTCGATGAAGGCGTGCATGGCGCTGTCGCGGCGATCCTCGACCTCGCCGAGGTTGTAGAGCGCCAGCCACATGGCCTGCAGCTTCGGGGCATACTTGCCCTGCGCTTTGGTCCGGCCGCGCCCTTGAACGGGCGTTGAAGCGCCTGGAATGTCCCGCAGGCGCTTGAGCAGACGGTCCGCGTCGGCCGCCGTCAGGAATTTCGACGAGGAGACGCCGAAGCCCTGGAGCATGGCGCGGTAGGAGGCCTCGTCGAGGCGCGTCCGCGTCTTGATCGCGTGGATGGTTCGGATCTGCTCCGGAAGGATGCGGGCGGCGCTCATGGCTGCCTCGCGAGGTATTCGGTGACCGCCGTCACGATCACGGCCTCGGGCGTCGCCGCCCATGCCGCGATGTGATCATGCAGGCGCCGATTGACGTCGTTGGGCAGGCGGACGGCGTACATCATGGCGTCCGCCGAGATGACGATCGCGCGCTTTCTTCCCGGAGACCGTCGCAGATGCCCCTTCGCCTTCAGCTCGGCGACGATCCGGTGAGCACCGCTCTTCGCGCGGAGCCCGAGATGGTCCGCAAGCTCCTGAAGGGTCGGGGCGAGGCGGCCGGCGGCGACTTCGCTCCGAATGAAGTCGAAGGCCCGCTGTTGGGTTTCGGTGAGGCCGGGCAAGGTCACGATGCCACCTCCATCGGATCGAGGATGCGCAGGGCCGCCTTGGCGACCTCGAACATGAGACCGTCATCGGCGCGGAGGCGCACATGCGTCTCTGAGATCTCGCCGACGACGTGGCCGGTGATTTCCGTGCCGTCGTTCCGGTCGAGGATGGCCACGCGGATCCGCGCGGCGACGGCCAGCGCCTGGCCCAGCTCGGCGAAGATGCCCATCACCGGCCTCCCGAGCTGCGGGCGCCATGGGAGACGCCGCGCAGGGTGCCCAGCATGGCGTCAGTGTGTTGGGTCATCGCGCGCCGAGTGGCGATGGCGCGCAGCTGAGCGCCGATCAGGGCGCAAAGGCAGGCGGCGACCATCGTCCAGGCCGGACCGTCCTGGACGGCCACGGCGGCGGCGATGGTGGCGCCGGAGATCGCCAGCCATTCGAGGGTGATGAGGAGGATGCGCGAGATCATGACGCGACGTCCTCGTCTTCGGCCGCTTCCATGACCTCTTCCTGGAGCTGCAGGAGCGCGCCATCGAGAGGATCGGGGCAGGCCTGGCCCGCCTCGTAGTCTCCGGAATTCGTGACGAAGACGGCCGCGCCGCAGTCGAACACTTTCTCCAGGATGCAGTGATCCGGGATGCCGTCGTCCGGTGTGTTCGTCACGCGCACGTCGGATCTGCAGCACGGGCAGTCTGTGAGGGCGGCGATGAGCCGTTCGATGAGAGCGCTCGACATCACGCCACCTCGCGGATTTGGGAGGCTGTCGGCTCGACGGCGAATTCCTCGGATGCGCGCGAGACCGACACCCCCGGAACCTTCTCGGCGATGGTTCGAGCCGCGAGCATGGCGCCCTTGTCGATTTCGACCTTGGCACGCAGGAAACCGTTGAGGGTGCCCAGCTCATCACGAAGCGCGGAGTATTCGTCCTTCCGCCCCTCTTTCTTGGCGTCGGACATCTGAAGCGAGACGGCGAGGGATCTCTCGCGGACGGCAGCGACGACGTCCTCGATCTTCAACTTGCCGTGCTTCACCGAGTAGCGGCCTTCGCGCCACAGGATGATACCGCTCGCCATCTGGACGGTCTTCGTCTTGCCGCCGGCGGTAAGGCGTTCACGATGAGCCGAAGCCCAAACGGACAAGCCCTTGACCAGGGTGTCTTCCACGGTCTGCGACGCCCTCACTGTTTCGGCGTGCGCAGTCTCCAAGGCCGCGACCTGGGCGTCGTGCCTGGTCTGAGCCTCTAATCGATCACGTTGGACCGCCCCGACCTTGGCGATCATTTGCTCAGCCTCGGCGTCGCTTTGCGGCACCTTGAGGTCGATGTCGGCTGCCTTCGTCTTAGCCCTGGCCACGGTCGGCCTCCTGGATTGCGGTGGTGGTGGGGAGGGGGAGATATCCGGCAGCGAGCAGCAGCTCCTGCAGGGCCGCGTAGCGGTCGAGGTCGGGATGGCCTGTCGCGTAGGCGGCCGAAGCCTGGGCGATCGCGTCGAGCTGGACGGCGAGGATGACCAGCGACACGATCGCGTTGAGCGAGAGCCCGGTGACCGCCCGTGAAAGGCCGGCCTCAGGGGTCGAATGGATGCGCCTGGCCACCGCCATCGCATCCTCGAAGGACAACGGGATCATTCAAGCCTCCTTGAAATCGGAGTGAGGACAGCCGGAGCGGCACGCGCGGAAGACGCGGGCACGAGCTGCGGAGCTGGCTGAAAAGGGCTTGCGCTGTTCGGCGATGCAGCTGTCCCGGCCGATCTCGCCGAGCACGGGGCACTGGACTGCCTCGCCCATCATCGCCCCTCGGATCCGGGCGAAGACGGTCGGAACGTCGCCGGTGTAGCCATTGGCGATGACGTGGCTGACGAGGCTCGGAGAGAGCCCCAGCGCCTTCGCTGCGGCCACGCCGGTCCTGCGATCAGCGTAATCTGCGAGAGCGATCACCTCGGCCGGGGCGTTCTCGCCCCATGCCGCCCGTGCCTTCTCGACCATCGTGATTTTGCCAGGGCGGATCATGAGCGATCCCCCGAGCCGAACACGACGTTGCGGTTGCGATCGAGAACGCCGCCCTGGCTGAGAACGGCCGGCGGGCGAGGGCCGGTATTCATGCCCGGCTTCAGCCTGAGAACGGCGCTGGCGCGGCCTTCTGCGGCGTGAACCTCCTGGAGGTAGCCAGCCTTGATCAGAGCGCGAGCGTAGTCTCTGGCCGCGCCCGTGCTGACGGAGATGTCATCCGTCGAGGCCTGCAAGGCGAGGTCGCGGGTGCGGAAAGAACCCATGCCCCGCATGGCCGTCCAGATCTGTGTCTGGACCGGCCCTGGCTGGGCCGGCAAAGCACAGGCCTTGGCGATCGGGTCTAACGAATTGGTAACGTTAACCCGGTAGACCCGTGTGACGCGATTGAGCGGGCTCTTCCGGGTGCCCACAGCCTCGATCACATGGGCTTTCGCGCAGGCGAGGATGTAGCCGCGCACGAGGCGCTGCGTCGAACCCTTGAAGGGATCGCTGATGTCGCTGATCGTGAACCCGCCATGGATGCGGGAGAGCGCACGCATGCGCGACCAGAACGCCTGATGGCTGCCGGCGCGGGCGAGGGAAGCGGGGGCGGCCATTATGCAGCCTTCCCAAAGCGAAGGCCGCCACCGCGCGGTGCCGGCGGTTTCCCGGTGTAGATCTGGCCATCATAGTCGTCGCCAACAGCATCGACGCCGTGGTTGCGCGCCCATTCGCCGATCTGATCGAGGTTCGTAACGACGCGTCGGGCGCGACCGTCGCTGTACTCTCGGACCCGGTCGAGAAGCCGGTCCTCGATCTTTACGGCCGGCACGTAGATGGTCGCGAGCTTCTTGGTGTCTTCCAGGTCGCATGGCTCGGCCAGAACCCAGTCGAGCACCCGGTTATGCACGCGCTCGTGCTTGAGGAGCTTGGTCGGCAGAGCCTCTTCGCCGATGAGGACGACCGGCGCCTGGCTGTATTCGGCCAGTTCGCGAACCAGCTCGATCATGCCCTTGTCGACGAGCTTGTCCGCCTCGTCGATCATGAGGGGCCGGGTGAAATTCTCGCCCAGCAGCTCGATGGCGCGCTCCGCCATATCGGCGACCGTACCGCGAGGATCGGTGACGCCGAGTTCGCGGAGGATCGCCCGGATGAAAGTCTTCCGGGTCCAGCTGTCGCCGACCTCGACCCTGACGGCGCGCGTCTTGTTCTGGGCGTAGATGGATGCCCAGGACTTTCCGTAGCCGGAGAAGCCCGACATGACGCCGATGTTGGGTAGATGAGGGCCGCGAGACTGTAGTTTCTTAACCAAGCCCATCATCGAGATGACGTTCTTGAGGGCGGCGTAACTGACGGCCTTGTGGGCGGTGCCGTTGTTGTCCATGATGTCTCCTGTTCAAACTTCTCGCCCCGGTCTTTGCGCCGGGGCTTTTTCTTGGGCGCTACCGCAGAGCGGCCTCGCCAAAGTCCTGGTACGCGTCCGAAAAGGTCGCGAATTCAGAGCCGGCCTCGTACCGGCCGAGCCACTTCACCTCGTCGGGCTCGACCTGCTGGCCGGCATCGATCCGCGCCTGGATTTCCAGGGCGCGCTTGAAGCGCTGTTGAGGGGTTTCGGTCCGGCGGAGGGGCTGGACGTTGCTCTCGGGAGCGCAGTCCGCCTCGATCTCCGCACGAAGGCGCGTGGCGGCGGCATTCCCTCCCTGCGGCACCGGCGCGGCCGGCTCCGAGGATCGGACGGCGGCGCTCGCTGCCTCGATCTCGACGGTGGAGTGCGCTTCCTGAGGGCGGGGGAACGTGACGAGGTTGCCGGCCTTCGTGGCGGCTTGCCCGAGGATCGTCTCCACCATGTCCCGAGGCTTGATCTTGCGGGCCTCGCGGCGAATTTCGGCGCTTCGCGTGGCGATCGTTTCCTTCTGGGCAGCCTTTGCCAGGGCAAGGGCCTCCATCGGGTTCACGCCCATGATCTCGGGACAGATCGCCTCGCCGAGGTAGGCCGAACCGTCCACGTCGAAGAGCATGGCCCGGCCCAGGTCCGCCGGGTCCATCCTCACCAGCACCTGAGTGCCGGGGAACACACCGGTGGCGAGGTACAGGGAGCCGTCGATCCGCAGCCCCTGCTTGCCGACCGTGCGAACACCGTCCTTTCCGGCGACAGCGGCCAGGAGGATGTCGAGGGCGCGCTCGTCTTCGATCTGCCGGATGGCGCCGCGATAGCTGGCGGCGGCCTCGAAGGGGCTCCGGCCACCTAACCCGGCATGCGGGGCGTGCTGATACCGATCCGCAGCCCAGCGATCGCAGTAGCCTTGCAGATCCGCGCCGGTCAGATCGACCTGAAAGGCCTTCGCGTCATCGTTTTTGCCAAGGCGGGCGGAGAAGGCGCGCCGCGCCTCGATTACCTTGCGATCGGCGACGCTGTGCCCGACGAAGCCTGGAAGCAGCGGCGCAAAGTCCCGCTGGAACGTGCCGATCGCCCGCTCCACATGAGCCTTGGCTTCGGGGGTAAAGGCCGGTGACAGCTCCTTCTCGATCCCGAGGGACGCCATGAGGCGCTGAATGGATTTCGCGGTGAAATCCGAGCCGTTGTCCGTCTTGATCCGCTCCGGAACGCCCCAGGCGAGGATTGCCCTACGCAACATGAGGCCGACCGCCTCGGCCCGAGGGGTGCGAGAGACGTAGACCACCAACCGGCGCGAATAGATGTCGATCGCCACGTACACCGAATGGCGCCCGTCCACGCACAAGGCGTCCATGGGCGAGGCGTCGATCTGCCAAAGTTCGTTGAGCCGGGTGACGCTACGGTCCGAGTTAGACCCAGCGACCCGATACCGGCTCTTGAAGCTGTCCGGATTGGTCATCGCGGTGAGCAGCGCGCGGTCTGTCGTGCGCCAGCGCTTCAACGCGTCTTGAATGGTGCGGATAGGAGGAAGCGGAACCGTCTCGACCACGCCACCAGCACGGACGACCTGGACGGTCGGTCCGAACCGCCCCAGGAGCATTGCCCGGACGTGGTCAGCCGAGAGATGCGGCTGCCGGGTGATCAGCGCCAGGATGAAGATGCGGACTTCGCCATCATTGGCGCTGTCCAGAACACCAGATCCCCGGCGAGCTGCGCCACGGTCGACCGCCAAGCTGACGGTGCGGCCTTCGCGAGCTGCGGCACGCCAGCGCTGAAGAGTGCGAACAGTCAGCTTGGGGGCTGATGCTCTGACCCAGTCGGGCACGGAAATCCGACCGCTGACATAATCGCGGACGAAGATCGCGTCCGCATGGCCGCGCGGCAGCCGTGCGTCCGATTTGATGCTGTCCGCAGCCGCCAGAAGCGCCAAACGTGCATCACGAGCCTCTGCCGCATCGTCGCGTAGCCGCACGGCGCCGGCCTCGGCCTCGGCTGCTGCAGCAACTTCAACAGGCACAGCCTGCCCGGCGAACCGGGCCACGTAGGCCTTGCGAACCTGGGGGGGAAGGAGATCGAGGTGATACTCGATACCGCCGCCGGAGCCGGTCCGGGCGCGGGAAAGACCCCGGCGCTGCGACCAGCCCTCACGCTCGGCCATTTCGTTGATGTTGCGCTTCGAGGTCGGAAGACCTGGAAGGCCGAGCGCCGCGATTTCGGCAGCTGTGAGCCACATCTTCATCGACGGCCCCCAGCTTGCTGGGCGGCGATCTCGTCCTCGATGTCGATCTGCCGAGGATCCGGAGCATCGCCGGCAGCTTCAACCGCAGCAGCCTTCGCACCGCGCTCGCGCTTCACCTTTGCCGGCACAGCCTCAACGAGATCGGCATGCGCCATGAAGCGGCGCCGAACCTCTTTGCTCGCGCGCTCCCAGTTGGCGACGAGGTGGCGATAGAGTGCCTCCTGAGGGTCGTCCTCGCCTGTCGGCGCCATGCCGATCTGGATCTTCGCCTTGCTCACCGAGGGCGCGAGACCCTTGATGACCATGTCCGCAAGCACCTCCTGGCGATCAACCGGCTCTGCGGCCAAGCGCTGAAGCTCGGAGCCGTTGCGGGCCAGGGGAGTGCCGCGGATCGCGGCGATCGCCGCCGGAGCTAGTGCCTGGGCGAGCTGAAGGGAGGCGTAAACCGTCCTCGGGCTGAAGCCGCATCGCGCTGCGGCCTCCTCAGTGAAGCGGCCCGCATCAAGTTGCAAACCTTGCAACTTGATATTTGCCTTTGCCTTCTGTGACTTGCGGTCTCCGCCGTGTGAAGCTTCGGGATGAAGCTGATCCCACACCCGGCGGCGCTCTGCGAAGAACAGCGCACGATCGAGGGCGTTCAGCTCATGCCGGATGAGGTTTTCATCCACCTCGGCAAGACGCGCCTGAAGCGCAGTGTAATCTCGGATTTCGGCTCTGATCTCGGCCCAGCCCAGAAGCCGAGCCGCGGCAAGCCGGTGACCGCCAATGACTAGAGCATAGGGCTGATCACGCTGCTCTTCCTCGGGAGCCGCCCGAACGACGATGGGCTGCTCTTGCCCGGCGGCATCCATGGCCGCCGCGAGCGCTTCAACCCAGGAAGGATCGACGTCACGGAGCCGTCCGGCGTCGCAGATCTCTGCGATCGGCAGCATCGCGGAGGACGTGGGATAAGAGGCGCGCATCAGGCTGCCCGCCTGCGGCTATTCACGCGTGGCGGCAGGCTCAGCGGCTTGTCGTTCTTCCCGTACCAGTGCGGCCAAATCTCATGGCGGCTCACGCCTAGAAACTCGGCGATAACCTGATTTGCGCGAGGATGCCGGCGGTACAGCGAGGCCTGGACCGTAGACGGTCGAAATCCTGCTTCCTCGGAAAGCCGACGCAGGGATTTCCCCGCCTTTCGGACCGCAGCCAGGATGTCCTGGTGATGCCAAGCGTTGGGTGACAAGTCCGTCTCCTATCGCGACCCAAAGCTGGCCGTGTTAACGGTGTCAGCGAGTCAGACTTGTCTGATTTAGACACAGTCGTCCATAGGGTCAACAACTTTGTCCAGGGTTGGTCGAAAATGTCCGCTGGTTTCGAGGCCGTGAGCCCAACCTTGGCAGAGCGCCTCACGTCGCTTCTCAGGGATACGCCGAGCCTAAGAGCCAAGTTGGTTCAAGGGCTTGGGACATCCGAGAAAACGATCTCGCGATGGGCGAAGGGTGAAACCGAGCCCGGTGCAGCTGATGCCGTGAGGGTCGCGCAGATCGCGGACGTGAGCCTAACTTGGCTCCTCACAGGATCTGATCAGGTCGTTTCTGTCGCCGGAATGGACGGCGATGTCATTTGGGTGCCGCACCTCAACATCAAGGCGTCCGCCGGACCTGGCCGAGTAGCCTTGAACCCTGAGCTGGTTGCGAACCGCCCCATCGCGTTTCGCGAAGCCTGGCTCCGGTCCATGGGAGTAATGCCGCAGAACGCGCACTTCCTGACGGCCGAAGGTGACAGCATGTATCCCACCATCCAGGACGGCGACATTATGCTGGCCGACAGTGGGTATGGGCGAGTAGCAAATGGTAAGATTTATGCACTCGTTACCAACGGGCTAGTCGTTGTGAAACGATTGCATTTGCTTGCGCAGGGCGGGCTTACTCTTATCTCTGATAACGATCGCTATCCGCCAGAATACATTAAGCCGGAAGATATCAACGGACTTAGTATTGAAGCTCGGATAGCTTGGTATGGAAGGGCCATCTAAAGAATTTAACTGATCTTTCCATTCATATGGCACGCAGTAAAAAGTGAGATAATGGTATGGCCGTGGATTTGATGAGGCTTATCAACGCGAAGCATAAGCTAAATAGGGCTATTGAGCATATTGATGAGTTGGCCAACCTGTTGGCTAATTTTGAGGAAGGTGGATTTCACACCTTTGTGCTAGAAAACGATGATGCTGGCAAACCACACATTGTATTGCGGTATACAGATTTGCCGGTGAAGGCATCGATTATATGCGGAGAATTTGCATATCAAGCCAGGTCTGCCCTAGATATTGCTTTCGTGCAAACAGCTATAGATAATGGATCGACAAAAGAGCGTCTGGGATTTCCCTTTGCTAAGAGGCGAATAGATTTACTGTCAGGTAAAACGCCTCAAGTAAATTCGCTTGCAGAGGTGCCCGCAGCTGTTCGGCAAGCGGTGCTTGATTTTGAGCCCCATGAAGAAGAAGGCGGGGATGTTTTCCTGGTAGGATTAAATCATATTTGTAACAACGATAAGCATCTTGATTTGTTGAATTTAACCGCATCTGTTGGTCATGCGATGTCGTTCAATCGTGATAATGAAGGCTCTGAAGAAGACGGACTGTTGGCTGCCGGCTTTATGGGAACGCTGGCTGCTAAGGTCGACACTCTATATGGTTGGTTTGGATATAGGGGTGAAATCAGTATTCCAGTTGGCTTCTTGAGTTGCACTCCTGAGAGAATGGTAGAAATCGCAAATCGTTATATTAAAATGCATCCGCGTGTATTAATTAAAAATGAAAAATTGTCCTTAGATTATGATGTAATTGAAGCGTGCGTGCAGATTATAAATAGGGTTGGCGACGTTATCGAGGCGATTGAGAATTCGGTATAGGCAACTGGAATTCTTAGAAAGCGGTATCTCATTCTTTTTGGCCTATTATCAAAGGGCATAAAATGGCGAAGATTGGTTTAATCGGCGGCGGTCTACTCATTTTATTTGTGCTTGTTGCTCTCATTTCCGGTGATAACAGCACCCTTCCTCAGAAGATTGAGCGGGAGTGCAAGAAATCATATGGGAGCCAAGGGGAGACAGCGGTCCTCGAGTGCCAGGCCAATATGTCGATCCGCTACCTACAGGACGCTGAGAAGGATCGGGCCAGCAGCACGTATGGCCGCATCCGATAGCGTGGATCCATCGAGTAAATCAGGCCTTGCCCCTTACGCCGAAGACACATTCGTCCACAGGCTTGGTAACGGCTCCTTCATTCCCGCTTGTTCTCTCTTTGTTCTGGTTGCAGCATATGCTCGTTCCAACCGGAGGAGCCTGCATGGCTACGAAGAGCGATCGAACTGTTCCGACATTCTGCGTCCAAGCCTTCCATACGAAAGGGCGTGGCATTGAGCCCGAAGCGCCGACTGCGGCTGATGATGAAGCTCATGCGCTTCGCCTCGGAGAACGGCTTGCGACGAGGAAGGCGGGCGTGGTCGTGCTCCGCCACGATAGCGATCCGTCGCTAGGAGATTTTGACGAGCCGGTGGTGATCGCTATCCATGGCCGGGTGCCGCCGATCTTCCAGGATCTGCCTTTCTAGGACATCGCCCAGCATCCCACCTACGCATCGGGGCGAGGTTTGACGCCCCGATGGCAAGCATCTGATATGTATGGAGAAAATGGCGATTTGCTTGAATTGGCGAAATTACGCGTTCGCGTCCCACCTATGGAAGCCGCCGGAAATCGAGTTCTCGAAAGATCAGGCACTTAGCGAAACCGGCCGTCTAGCGAACCGTCATTCCGCGACATATGAACCTGCGCTATAACGGCGGCCCTAGAAAATGCCGGGTGTCCGCTAAACGGTTGTGACGTGTTGGGAAATTCGCGTAGTCCCGTCAGATCCCGCCTATTCCCGGATGTGACGTATGATCCTGCGGGTTACAACCGGACCCGGCATTGTCCCTCCGCCGTGCCGGACCTCCGGCGCATCAGCCTGGAAAGAACCCATGCGCCTCGACCATGCCGCCAAGTGCCCGGCCCCGACAGGCTTCATGACCAAATCATTGATGGGATTGATGATCCTCGCCGGGCTCGCGGCCGGTCCGGCAGCGGCTCAGGCGCCCGGCCAGGTCAGTCCCGGCCAGCCCGGCGGTGGGATGAGCGCCGCCCCTGCGACGGATGCCGCCGCGGCCCCAAGGCCCAGGGCGGCCAGGCCCAAGCGGGTCGTGGCGCCGTCGCAGCCGATCCAGGTCTACGATGCGCGGATCGAGGCGGGGGATCTGCGGATCTCCGGCAGCGTGCGCAAGGCCGGCACCGTCGTGATCCTCGACGAGGACATCTCGGTGATGGCCGATTCGCGCGGCCGATTCCTGTTCCGTCTGCCCTATCGGCCCGCCACCTGCGTCGCGGCGCTGAAGGCCGGCGAGGACGAGAGGGAGGCCGTGGTGGCCAATTGCGCGCCGGCCGGTGAACCCGGCCCCAAGGGCGATGCCGGCCCGCAGGGAGAGCCCGGTCCCCAGGGCATGGCAGGGCTTGCCGGTGCGCCGGGTGTGGCGGGGCCCGCAGGCGAGGCCGGGCCGAAAGGGGAGGCGGGACCGAAGGGCGACGTGGGACTCAAGGGGGAGACAGGCCCGCAGGGGCCGGTCGGCCCCAAAGGCGACGTTGGTCCCAAGGGGGAAACGGGTCCCAGGGGGCCTGCCGGTCCTCAGGGCGAACCGGGAGCGGCGGGCCTCACCGCCAGCGCCGCCAACTCCACCCTGCGTCCCGTCCGCAACGAGAATTGCTCGTCCGGTGGCTGCGAGTTGAGCTGTGACAGCGGCGAGGCCTTCGTCTCGGCCTATTGCCTGTCCTCAGGCAGTCCGTCCTTCGCCAATGGCGGCGCCAGCGCGTCCTGTCCGTCCGACGCCAAGGGCATGGTCGGCTTCTGCTCGCGTCTATAGGTCCGGGCCGGCCTCATCGAGCCAGTCCATCATCCCGGCGGCCGCCGCACGGGCGCTGGAAAAGGCGCCCTGCAACAGGTAGCCGCCGGTGGGGGCTTCCCAATCCAGCATCTCGCCGGCGACGAACGCGCCGGGCCGCGCCTTCAGCATGAAGCGGGAATCGATGGCCTCGAAGGCGACGCCCCCCGCCGTGGAGATCGCCCGCTCGATCGGACGGGGAGCGAGCAGGCGCAAGTGAGCCGCCTTGATCAAGGCGGCGAGTTCGCCCGCCGAGGATGGAAGGGCGCGGCCGGCCGCCTCGCGCAGCAAACTCGCCGCCACGGGATCGAGCCCCGCATCCTTGCGCAGGCGCGTGGCGAGCGACGCCCCCGGCTTGTACGACGCGAGGCGTCGCATCAGCGCATCCTCGGTCAGGTCCGGCCGCAGATCGAGGACGAGACGGGCCTCACCCTCGGCTTCGATCTCATCGCGGATGAGGCGCGACAGGGCATAGACCGCCCCGCCCTCGATCCCGTCCGCGGTGACCATGGCTTCGCCGCGCACGGTCTCGTCGCCGAGACTGAGCGCGACGCGCTTCAGGGGTGTCCCGGCGAAGCGTTCGCGGAACACGTCCGACCACGGCACGCTGAAGCCGACATTGGCGGGTTTGAGGGGCGAAACCTTTATCCCGGCCCCGGTGAGAAGCGGGACCCAGGTCCCGTCCGAGCCGAGCCGTGGCCAACTCGCTCCGCCAAGGGACATCAGGGTCGCCTGGGGGGCCACCGTGAGGCGCCCGTCCGGGGTCTCGAAAGCCAGGCTTCCATCCGCGTCCCAACCGAGGAAGCGATGACGGGTGAGGATGCGGACGCCGATAGTGTCGAGCCGCCCCAGCCAGGCCCGCAGGAGCGGGGAGGCCTTGAAGCTCTTCGGAAAGACCCGCCCGCTGGAGCCGATGAAGGTCGGCTGGCCGAGCCCCTCGCACCAGTCCCGTAGAGCCTGCGGGGAGAAGGCGTCGATCGCTCCGGCGAGGGGCGGCTGGGCCGGGTGGTAGCGCTGGTGGAACGATGCCAGCGGCTCGCTATGGGTGAGGTTGAGGCCGCCCCGCCCGGCGATGAGGAACTTGCGCCCCACCGAGGGCATCCGCTCGTAGAGCGTGACGCGATGGCCGGCTCCCGCCAGCATTTCGGCGGCAGCGAGCCCCGCCGGGCCGCCGCCGATCACCGCGATGTCTCGTGACGTCGATCCTGTCATGGACGTTGGGAGGCCGTGGCGGAGCCCGGCTGTCAAGGGCGGAGGTCGGTTTGTTGGCTTAGCCTGCCTCGGCGGCGACCAGGGCGAAGGTGAGGACGTCCACCGAAGCCGCTCCTCCCCGCAAGAGCACCCGCGAGGCGGCATTGGCGGTGGATCCGGTGGTGGTGACATCATCGATGAGCAGGATTCTTCGCCCCTGGAGCCTGGGCTTCGCCGATGCGGGGACCCGGAACGCGCCCTGGAGATTCGTCGCCCGCGCCGCGCGGCTGAGCCCGACCTGCGAGCGCGTCGCCTTCACCCGGGCGAGAAGCGAGGTCTCACAGGGCAGGGAAGCGATGCGGCCGATGCCACGGCCGAGGAGGGCGGCCTGGTTGAAACGGCGACGCCACAGGCGCGTCCAATGAAGCGGTACCGGCACGAGGCAATCGGCCTCCCGCAACAGCTCGGCCCCGGCCGCCGCCATCATCCGCGCCATGGGGGCGGCGAGGTCGAGCCGATCCTCGTATTTCAGGCGGTGGACGAGATCACGCGCCACATCGTCGTAGAGCGCGACGGCTCTCGCCCGTCCGAAGACGGGAGGATCGGCGATGGCGCGCGGGGACAACAGGGGGCCGATCCCCAGATCGACGGGAAACGGCGTGCCGAGGCGCTGGCAATAGGGCTGCTCGATGAGGCGCAGGCTCGACCAGCAGCGGGGGCACAAAGCATGCGGATCCGAGGTGGCGGCGCCGCAGCCGGCGCAGGTCGGCGGGTAGATCAGGCCGAGGGCGCCCGCCGAGATCGAACGGACGCCTCGCCGAAGAAGCTGGGCGGCGGACACCATGCCCCTTGATTAGACCCGGTTCGCCGCTTCGCGAAGACCTTGCACAGGGAGGACCTTGCGCAGGCAAAACCTTGCGCAGGATTGTCCCGGCGAAGCGACGTCCGGAAAGCGGCGCCTTACTGCGCGGCGGGCTGCTGGCCCTGGTTCTGCTGCTTGTCCTTCTTGTTGGCCCTGTGGTGGCCGATGGCGCATCCGGCCACCGCTCCCATCTTGCCGTGCCCGGCCATATGGCCGGCGACGCCGCCCACGAGGGCGCCCTTGATGCAGCCCTTGGCTTCGGCAGCCCCACTCAGCGAGAAGGCCGCGAGGGTGTACAAGGCGATTCCCGTCAGAAGTCGAATCATGAATCCGGTCTCCGGTTTCCGTTATGATGCGCCAACCTCCCGCCGCTCTGCCCCGTTCCGGCTGGCAGGATCACGTTTTCGCGCCAGCTATAGGAGCGAGATGACCAGCCCACCGCCCCTCTTCGATACGGCCCTTGCCCGTCTTCGCCTCCTACGCGCCACCCGTGCGGGCTATGCCGATTTCCTGCTGGCGCGACTCGCCGAGGATCTCGACGATCGTCTCGCCGCGGTGCTGCGCCCCTTTCCCGAGGCGCTCGACCTCGGGACACCGAGTTCCGCTCCCGCCCGCCATCTTCTGCGCTCCGGCCGTGTCGGCGCCATCACCCGCGTGGCCCCTCTGGCCGAGGCCGGCGATGGTCTCGCCCTCATGGTCGGCGATCCGGAGGTGCTGCCACTGGCGGCTTCCCATTTCGATCTCGCCGTGTCGCTGCTGGCCCTGCAGCACGTCAACGACCTGCCGGGTGCGCTGGCCCAGCTGCGGCGGGTGCTGAAACCCGACGGGCTGTTCATCGGCTGTCTCCTGGGTGGCCGCACCCTTACCGAACTGCGCCAGGCCTTCGGACAGGCCGAGGTCGAGATCGAGGGGGGGATCAGCCCGCGCGTGGCGCCCTTCGCCGAGGTGCGCGAGATGGGCAGTCTGCTCCAGCGCGCCGGCTTCGCCCTGCCGGTGACGGATGTCGACACGATCACCGTGCGCTATGCCGATCCCTTCGCTCTGATGCGTGACCTGCGCGCCATGGGCCTCACCAACGTGCTGACCGAGCGCCGCCGCACGCCCCTGCGCCGCGATACCCTCATGCGGATGGCCGCGATCTATGCCGAGCGGTTCGCCGATCCCGACGGGCGTCTGAGGGCGACGTTCGAGATCCTGTGGCTCTCCGGCTGGGCGCCGCACGAGAGCCAGCAGAAGCCGCTCAAGCCCGGCAGCGCCAAGTCCCGTCTCGCCGACGCCCTCGGCGTTCCCGAGATCACGCCCGGCAAGATCACGCCCGGCAAGATCACGCCCGGCATGACCAGCGATCCCTGAGGAGACGACCATGAGAGAGCCAGGCCCGGACCACCCCATCACCATCGAGACGAGCCCCCGGCGCGTCCGCGTCATCCTCGCCGGCACCGTGATCGCGGAATCCGGTGCCGCCCTCGTTCTCCGCGAGGCGGCTTACGGGCCGGTCTATTACCTGCCCCGCGCCGATGCCCGCTGGGAGCATTTCACCCCCTCGGCACGCAGGAGCCACTGCCCCTACAAGGGCGAGGCCAGCTACTACACGCTGACGGTCGGCAATACGGTTCGGGCCGACGCGGTCTGGAGCTACGAGGCTCCGTTTCCCGCCGTCGCCGAGATCCGGGATCATCTCGCCTTCTATCCGGACAGGGTGGACGCCATAGAGGTAAGCTGAGCTCCGTCACACGCAAAATCAGCCCTTCACCTTCTCCCAGAAGGCCGATTTCCGTCCGTGCACCTTGCGCAGGGCGTCCCGATAGGCGGCGTGGTCAGGCGTCAGGTCGCCCGGTTCGAGCCGCTGCGCCAGGGCGTCGAGGGTCAGGAGGTGGCGGGCGCCGTAACCGTAGGCGCTGGACCGGCCCTTGCTCAGCATGTCGTCGATCATGCAGCGGTAGAGAAGGCTCGCCGCCTTCGGGCTCGCCTCTTCCAGAGCCTCCGCGGCGGGAGCGAGGATCTCATAGCGGTTGCCGTCCCATGTCGCCGCCTTGTCGATGACGAGGCGCGCGGCGCGATCGAGCTTGGGCCAGTGCACGAGGAAATGCAGGGCGCGGTAGGGGTCGGCGTGAGAGGCCGCATGGTCGAAGGCGCGCTCCAGCGCCTCTTCGTCCTCGAAGTCGGGAAGCTTGGCGACGTAGTCGCGCAGCATCTCGCGGTCGAGACGGGCTTCGAAACACGCCCAGCGCTTTGCCTGCGCCTCCTCTTTGTGGCCGAGAGCGTCGAGGATGCGGATTTCGAGGGAAGCCCGCTCACGCTGAGGCGCGTCCGGGTCGAAGCTTCCCGTCAGCATCTGCTCGCGGGTGACGACGACGATTCCGCGCTTCTGTGGGCGTCCGATCCAGTCGAGCGCCTCGGCGGCGCGGTTTGCCGACAGCAGACGCTCGGCCACGGCCACGATGTCCGGATGGGCGGGGGAGATCGCCTGTTCCAGGGCGATGAAAGCCTCGACGTCGCCGCGCCGGTCGGCCAGGGCCTGGCGCATCCGCAGAAGACGCATGCGCTGCATCTTCCGGTCCCAGCCCTGCGTGCTGAAGGCGGCCGATCGAACCGCCGGTTTGCCCGATGCCTTCGGTTCCGGCGGCGTCGCCGCGGCGAGGGCCGCATCGACCGGATCCAATGCGGTTTCGGGCAGCCCATCCACCACCGTGAGCAGCAGGGCATCGAGGATGCCGAACCCGTCCGTCTCGAGGAGCGGCACCAGTTTCACCGCCAGTTGGGCGGCGTCCGCCGAGGGGAGCTGAAGCGCCAGATCGGCGGCGGCATGCGTCGCCCGTTCGTAGACGCCCACCACCTGACCACTCGAATCATCGACGCGCTCGAGCACGCCCTGTGCCCCGCCGATGAAACGGACCAACCGGTTGAGGGCGGCGTCCACGTCGAGGGGTGCCAGTTCTGAGACGATAGTGGAGACCGTGGCGTCGAGATCCGCCGCGAAGCTGCGCCGCTTCTGCCAGTCGATAAACCCATGGGCCCGCTCCAGGGCGGTGAGCCGCCGGTCGACGAGGGCGGCGACGGCATCGGGCCCCTGCAATCCGGCGATCGCGGCGGTGACGAGCTTTTTGAAGGCGGGATTACGCGCGGTCTCGTCGAGGACGAGGCCGATCAATCGGTCGAGCCCCAGCGGCGCCAAGGTCTCGGGCGACGGCGTGGTCTTGCGCGTGACACGCTTCGGCTTTTCCGCCGCGACCGCGCTCGGCTTGGGGGCCGTCTTTACCGCTGCCTTGCGCGCCATGCTTCCCGTCTCCCGCCTCCGACGGACAACCTGTGGCGGCCGGGTTCTGCCATCAAGGCCCGAGAAGATCGACCAGGAACGGAATCAGCGGCGCATCGGCCGGGGGCATCGGCTGGTCCTTGAGCGCGCGCGGGCGGACCCATTTCAGCGCCTGCCCCTCCATGGAACGGGCCATGCCCTCCCACCGGCGGCAGACATAGAGCGGCATCAGCAGGTGGAAATCGGGATAGGCGTGGCTCGCGAAGGTGAGGGGGGCAAGGCAGGCCTCCTTCACCTCGATCCCGATTTCCTCCCGCAATTCGCGGATCAGGGTTTCCTCCGGCCGCTCCCCTTGCTCGACCTTGCCGCCGGGGAACTCCCAGAGACCGGCGAGCTGCTTGCCCTCCGGGCGCTGGGCCAGGAGAACGCGGCCATCCGCATCCACCAGGGCGACCGCCACCACGAGGAGGATGCGGAACGGAGACGCCGTCACGGCAGAATCGCGAAGCTGGCCGAGACCTCGGCGCTCGTCTCGATCGTGCCCGCCGCCAGCGGCACCGGCACGCCGGAGCGCTTGGACCGCATCGGAGCCGCCGCCATCGCCATCGGCATCCCGCCGCCCTGGGGCGTCGTCTGGATCGACAGGGGCGGTCCGAGCTTCACACCGGCGGTCTCGGCGAGGCGTCCGGCCTGCGCCATCGCATCCTTCATGGCCGCCACCTGCACGGTCGCCTCCGCCGCATTGGGATCCTTCAGGCCGAACGCCACGCCCTCGATCCGGTTGGCGCCGGCATCGAGGGCCTTGCGCATCAGTTCGCCGAGCTTGCCCATGTCGGCGAGGCGGACCCGCAGGCTGTTGGCGGCGCGGTAGCCGTCCGGCTTCTCGGTGATGCTGCCGTCGGGCTGACGCACCTCCCGCGTTCCCTGGGTGAGGGTGACCGCCGTCGTGCCGATATCGCTCTCGCCGACGCCGAACCCGGCCGACAGCGCAATGAGCGCGCGGACGACATTGCTCGCTCCGTCGAGGGCGGCGGCGGGCGTCGCGCCCTTGGCTTCGATCCCGATCTCCACCGAGGCGAAGTCCGGCGGCGTCTCGGCGCGGGCGCGGCCCGTCACCACGATACGGCTCTCGTGCTTGGCCTTATCGTCGTCCGCCAAGGCGGGGATCGCGAGGGCGAGGGCGAGGCTCGCCGCCGCCGCCCGGTGGAGGAGGCGCCTCACGAGCGGTAATCCCCGTTGATCTCGATGTAGCCCTTGGTCAGGTCGCAGGTCCAAACCCGCGCCGTGCCGTCGCCGAGACCGAGGTCCACCGTCACCGAGACATCGGATTCACGCATGACGGCGCTCGCCGCCGCCTCGCTGTAATCCGGGTCGCGGGCGCCCTCGCGGGCCACACGGACGTCGCCGAACCAGATCGCGAGGCGATCGCGGTCGGCGGGCTCGCCTGCCTTGCCGACCGCCATCACGACGCGGCCCCAATTGGCGTCCTCGCCGGCGATGGCCGTCTTCACCAGGGGCGAATTGGCGATGGACATGGCGATACGGTGCGCCGAGGCGTTGCTCGTCGCGCCCTTCACGTTGACGGTGACGAACTTGCGCGCGCCCTCGCCATCCTTGGCGACGAGCTGCGCCAGTTCGATCAAGAGGTCGTCCAGCGCCGCGCGGAAGCCCGAGAGGCGGGCGTCGCCCGGATCGGTCACGGGCGCGTTGCCGGCCGCTCCCGTGGCGAACAGCATCAGCGTGTCGGAGGTGGAGGTGTCGCCATCCACCGTCACGCAGTTGAAACTCGTCTGCGTGCCGGCGCTCAGAAGGGTCTGGAGCACGACTTGGGGCAGGGCCGCGTCGGTGAAGACGAAGCTCAGCATCGTCGCCATGTCGGGGGCGATCATGCCCGCGCCCTTGGCGATGCCGTTGATCGTCACCGTCGTCCCGTCGATCGTCGCCGTGCGCGTGCCGAGCTTGGGGAAGGTGTCGGTGGTCATGATCGCCTGCGCCGCCGCCGCCCAGGCTTCGGGGCCGGTCTCGGTCCGCGAGGCGCAATCCGCCAGCACGCCCTCGAATTTCGTCGCGTCGAGCGGTTCGCCGATGACGCCGGTGGAGGCGATGAAGATCTCGTCGGGCCGGCATCCCGCCGCCTCGGCGCCGATCTTGGCGGTCAGCGCCACGGCGTCCCGGCCGCGAGAGCCGGTGAAGGCGTTGGCGTTGCCGGAATTGACGATCAGCGCGCGGGCGCCTTCGCGCGCCAGCGCCTCGCGACACCAATCCACAGGGGCCGAGGGGCATTTGGAGCGGGTGAACACTCCCGCCGCCTGCGTTCCCGGCTGCATCGCGAGGTAGAGCACGTCGGTGCGTCCGGAATAGCGGATGCCGGCCTGCGCAGTGGCGATGCCGACGCCGCCGATGGGGGGAAGCTCGGGCACGCTCGTCGGGGCGAGGGGCGAGACGGGAGTGGCTTTGGCTGATGACATCGGTCTGTCGGGCTCCGGCTGTCCGCCGCGAACGGTGGCGTCCCACGGCGGCGCCGTGTTGCCCCGTGCGCTGCCGCCCCGTCAACCGCCGGAGCGGCGGATGCGCCGCCGATCCAGGGAACAGTCGAGCCGGAGAGGAATTCCCTTGATACAGGTCGCCTACTGGCACAGGCTCCTTGTCTTGCGACGCCATCGCATCATACGATGCTGCGTCGCACAGTGATCGCAGTGCCGGTGGCGGCTCGTGCCGATCCAGGCATGTCCCGACAGGAACAGGAGTTTCGATCATGGAATCGACGGCTTCCACCGGAGGAGCCTATGGCGTTCAGGTTCTGATCGCCGGACGACAGAAGCATTGGCGCGACGAGGTCGCCTCGCAGATCCGGCGCGCCGGCTACTCGGCGACGACCGTCGATTCGGGTGTCGATGCGATGACTGTCCTGGCGCTCGGCCTGCCGGTCGACGTGCTGGTGACCGATATCAGCCTCAAAGGCGAGTTGTGTTCCACCAAGCTGGTTCTGGAAGCACGCGCATTGCGGCCCGACCTGCGGATCGTCTTCGCCAACGAGCCGTCATGCGATCCTCTGCCCGACGTGATCGACGAGGGGGCCGACGATGTGTTCGTCACGAACGAAGTGAGAAACGATGCTGTCGCCAGCACCGTGCGCGAGGCTCTCTGCACGCGCAACTGAGGCGGGCTGGCCGAACCTGGGATTTGAGCGAGAGAGGCGGCCGAGGCAACGATGTCTCGGCCGCCTCTCTCGTTTGATGACCGCAACCGGGATGCGCGGCGAGATCGATCTCAGGGAGCCGTCTTGCTCTCCGCCGGCTTAGTCTCGGACGCCTTCGTGTCCGCCGGCTTCGCGTCGCCGGAATTGGGCTTGGCCTGGCCGAGATAGACATATTCCGGTGCGGCGCGGAGCTGGTCCTTGTTCGTGTCGATCGTCGCCTTCAGCGTCTTGTCGTCGACGCGGGTGAGCTTCAGGGCGCTGGGGTCGACGGCCACGTATTTCGTGCCGATGCCGAGGAAGCCGCCGACGCCGACCACCCAGGCCTTGATGGTGCTGCCCTCGTCGAGAACGATGTCGGCGATCTCGCCGATCGTCTCGTTGGCGCCGTTCTGGATCGTCAGGCCGATCAGCTTGGACGTGACCCGGTCCGTCGGCGTCTGGGCGACGAAGGTCGGACGCAGATCGTTGCTGAGGGTCGCGGGGGCCGCCGGCACCGGTGCCGTGCCCGCATTCTGCGGTTCCGTCGTCTGAGCAGCGGCGATCGTCGCTCCCGCGAAGACGAGGGGCGTTGCGAGGGTCGCTGCAAGCAACAGGATGCGCATAGGGCGTGTCTTTCCGCTCTGGGTTCGGGGGTCGAACTCGGTCCTCGCTCAAGCTGAGCCCTTGCGAAAGGTTCCACCGACCCCGCGCCCGATGGTGGACAGGCCGGAAGAGCGGACTAGTTTCAGCTGAGCCAAGGATGAGCCGATTCCCATCCTGGGCTCTGCAAGGGAGCGACCCTCGATGACCCTACTTCGCCGACAGGCCCTGTTTCTTCTCGGCACCGTCATCGCCACCGGCGCGCGCGCCGCGACCAGCGACGGCAATGCGGGGGCCTTCACCTTCGAGAAACCGGAGGGCGGGCTGATCGCCCTCAAGGATTTCGCCGACAAGCCGATCCTCATCGTCAACACCGCCACCGCCTGCGGCTTTGCCGGGCAGTTCTCCGGGCTTCAGGCTCTGTGGACGCGCTTCGGCGGGCGCGGCCTGACGGTGATCGCCGTGCCGTCGCCGGATTTCGGCAATCAGGAGCCCCTCGACGGCGTCGCCATCGCCGAGGCGGCCCGCAAGAATCACGGCGTCACCTTCCCGGTCGCTGCCAAGACCCATGTGCGCGGGCCGCAGGCCCATCCGTTCTATCGCTGGGCCGCCGCCGAGAAGCCCGGCTCCACGCCGAACTGGAACTTCCACAAATACCTCGTCGGCAGAAACGGAAGCCTGGTCGGCGCCTATCCCTCGTCGGTCGAACCCAACGATCCCCGTATCGTCACCGCCATCGCAGGTGAGCTGAGCCAGAGCTGACGCCCCATGGGCGCGTCATCGAGGGATGTCGCGGGGTGGGAGAAACGAATCGGCCCGCTCAGGTCTCACGACGCGCCGCCGAACCTCCCCGCCCGGTGACCGTTCGTAGGCGGGTTGGGCGCGCGGTGGGGCGGCCGAGGGGTAGTTCGACGCGAACGGATTGGCCGGCACGCGCTCGGGGCTGCCGAACAGGCTTCCGCCCGATTGGGCAAAGGCCGCCGGACAGGCGAGAACCGCGCAGAGGGACGCAGCAGGCAGGAGAAGGCGCATCGCCGGATCTTTCGCATTCCATTCGGTCGTTGACGCCATAGCCCGGCTTCCCACATCCGGCGAGGCCCACCGGACGGGCCGTGATCCGCCGGCCCGGAAGGAAGGCAGAGATGGACCCTCACGAATTCGAGCATGACGGCACACGTTACGAGGTGCACTTCGAGCGGGTGGCCGAGGGCTGGATCTGTAGGATTCTCCGGGAAGGCGGAGATGCCGCCCATATCATGGCGTTCCCTGACGGAATCGGCTTCGACCAGAGAGAGGTGCGGGAGTCTCTGATCGCCGGTTGTGAGGCCGCCGTGGCCGTCCTGGACCCCATTCCGCCCACCCGGCACTGAGCCTGCGACGGAACCTCGGACAGCCCCGCTCCGTTCGCCATGCCGAGCACGTGGCGCCACAACGCAGGCGCCGTGAGGAGGAACCCGCATGTCCGAGATCACCTATCGCATCGTCGAACACGATGGCGGCTTCGCCTACAAGGTCGGCGACGTCTTCTCCGAGACCTTCCCCAGCCACGACGAGGCCCTGCAGGCTGCCCAGGCCGCCGCCGCCGAGCAGCAGGTGCCGGGCTCCACGGAAGGCATCCGCTACCAGGACGGCAAGGGCGACTGGCACGACGAGACCGCCCAGGGCAACGACCGTCCCACGGCGAAGGTCGTCGATTAGTCCACCCCCAGCCCGCGCAGGCCTCGTCCTTCCATCGGGCGAGTCCGGCGCGGGCTGAGGTCCGGACCGGACGAGTGGATCGGTCGCCAGGTGCCGGAGGCGGATGCGGCCGGTGTTCCAAGCACCATCCGGACCGAGATTTCCGTCTCGCGCGGGCCGGGTTCGTTGTGGATCGCGAAGAGCGGCGCCGATGCTGCCTTCATCGCGCGATCGCCATGGTCGAGACCATGACGCGGGGCGTGGGGTTCATCCCGCCTTGGCGATGGGTGGTTTCTGATTGACGCTCCAATGGGCGGCGGCCACCCGTCGTGTGGGGCCTCCATCACCGTTGCCGGCCTTGCCGTTGCGGGAGGTCCGGTTCCGGCCCGCGCCCTTCGCTTCGTAGAGCGCCATGTCGGCCGCCTCGACCAGTCCCCCGGCCGTGACCGCGACGCCGCAGCTCGTCGCCACCCCGATGCTGACGCTGACGAAGCCGAGATCGTCGTCCCTGTTGCCGTGCAGGAGACCCTTCTCGGCGACGCAGCGTCGGAACCGTTCCGCGAATCCAAAGGCTTCGTCGGGGTCTTTGGCGTGCATGAGGACGGCGAATTCCTCGCCGCCATAGCGGCACACGAACGCCCCCGAGCCCGCGGCCGTCTTCGCCAGGAGGGTGGCGACCTCACGCAGGCATGTGTCGCCGGCGCCGTGTCCGTAATGATCGTTGAAGAGCTTGAAGTGGTCGACGTCGATCAACATCACGGCGAAATGCCGGCCGGCCAGGCTGGCCTCCCAGAACTCCGAGAGCTCGCGGGCGAAAGCCCGGCGATTGGCGATGCCGGTGAGCGAATCGGTGGTGGAGAGGTGGGCGAGGGTGGTGTTGTCCTCGGCCAGCCGCTTGGCGCGCAGGGTCTCGCGCAGGTTGACGAGATAGTCCCGGCGGTTCGCGGCTTCGATCCTGTAGGTGGCGACGAGGCTGAAGAGGATGCCGGTCATCATGTCGAGACCGAGGACGCCCCCTACGGAAGGAACGATTTCCGGCTTGAGACACAGCCCCGCCACCACGGCCACGGCCGTGATGCCCGACAGGAAGCAGGCCCAGAAGAACCGCAGGGGCAGGGTGATGTTGGCGAAAAGGACGCTGAGCCAGATCGTTGCCGTGGTCAACGAGACCAGGGGACCCGTTCCCATCCAGAAGATCAGGATGGGGATGCCGGTGGCGGCGAGCATGCCGATTCCGCCGATGGCCTCCCGAACCGGCCCGCTGACCCGCCCCACCGCCCAGATGATGAGCAAAGCGAGCGGAGTCATCGCAAAGACGCGCAACCCGACATTGAGGAGGGCCAGGTCCGGCGTCGTCACGAAACCGGCGATGTTGTAGATGTGGAAGACCACCATGCCGAGGATGACCGTGCGACGAATGTCGCGGATGCGTTTCTCGCGGGTGTCATCCTCGAAGCGTGCTTCGAGATCGGAGTCGAAGGCGAGCTTCAAGCTCTGCGTGTGCAGCTGCCGGTCGATGGCGTCGAGCATGCGTGCGTCTTCGCCGACGCTCGAGGCAACGAGCGCTGGCTTCACGTCAATATTCAACCGGCAAATGGATTGTTCAGTCACGCGATGCGTCCACGGCTCACCGTCATTCGCCCCGAAGTCACCCTGGTCCAAGCCTTGGACCGCACCGTCCTAAACAGCGAAATCGCCGTTTCGTCCCATCGCTGGGTCAAATAGGCCTCCAGCCTGGATGAATATACCTAACGACTCTGAATTTTTCTGAAAACGGTCGATCAAATCCAATCGATTTTTTTGCAACCAAAAATGGAATTAATCCCCGCTTTGGTTCGTGCGCGCAGGGGGACATTTGCGCTTTGCACCCAACCTCGTGCATCTCCCCCTGAACGCTTCGCCGGCACGAATGTGCCATGCGGATTCGTCACCCTTGGAGATTGCCTTGCCGCCTCGTCAGCCCGACCACGAGATCGACCCGCTCTTCATCGAGCGCCGCTCGCCGCGCGCCTTTACGGGAGAGGCCGTGCCGGAAGCCGAGTTGCTGCGCATGTTCGAGGCGGCGCGATGGGCGCCGTCGGCGTATAATTCGCAGCCCTGGCGCTTCCTCTACGCCCTGCGCGACACGCCCGACTGGCAGGTGTTCTTCGACCTGATCGTGCCCGGCAACCAGAAATGGGTGAAGGACACCGGCGCCATCGTCATCCTAGTCTCGAACACGCAGATGAAGGTCGGCGACGAGCTCAAGCCGTCCTGGAGCCATTCCCTCGATGCCGGCGCGGCCTCGGCGAATTTCCAGCTCCAGGCCATTCGCCAGGGCTGGCACGCGCACGGGATGACCGGCTTCGACCGGGAGCGCACGATCACGGCCCTCAACGTACCGGAGACCTACCGGGTCGAGGCCGCCTATGGCGTCGGCCGCATGACCGAGGCCGCCGATCTCACGGAGGAGCAGACCGCGAAGGAGAGCCCGACCGGCCGTCGTCCGATCACGGATTTCGTCTTCGCCGGCGGCTTCCGAACCGCCGGGGAGTGAGGTCTCCGTCGTGCTGAAACCGGCCTCCGATTACGATGCCCTGGTGTCGGGTTTCGCCTGGGACATCCCCGAGCGGTTCAACATCGGCGTCGATGTCTGCGACCGCTGGGCCGGGATCGAGCCGGATCGCGCCGCGATCCACGACGTCTCGTCCTCGGGGGCGGTGACGACGACGACCTTCGGAGACCTGAGCGAGGCGTCGAACCGCCTCGCTCACGCCCTCGTCGGGCTCGGCCTGCGCCCGGGCGACCGCGTCGGGGTGCTTCTGCCCCAATCGGCCGCCGTCGTGGTCGCCCATGCCGCCGCCTACAAGCTCGGCGCCATCGCCCTGCCGCTGGCGGGCCTGTTCGGCCCGGAGGCGCTGGAATACCGCCTGTCGGATTCCGGTGCCGTCGCGCTCGTCACTGATGCGGCCGGACTGGCGAAGATCGAGGGCATTCGCCACGCCCTGCCGGCCCTCGCCCATCTCGTCTGCCTCGACGGTGCCGCCGAGGGCGTGCACGCCTATGCCGACCTGATCGGCTCGGCCCCGGCGGGCTTCACGGCCATCGACAGCCGGGCCGACGATCCGGCCCTGATGATCTACACGTCAGGCACCACCGGCCTCGCCAAGGGGGCGCTCCACGCCCATCGCGTGCTCCTCGGCCATCTGCCGGGCTTCTGCATGATGCACGACTTCCCCCCCAAACCCGGCGACCTGATGTGGACGCCGTCCGACTGGGCCTGGGCGGGCGGGCTCCTCAACGCGGTCTTGCCGAGCCTGCATCACGGCGTGCCGGTGGTGGCGCGGGCCACCGCGCGGTTCGCGCCGGAGACGGCCCTGGCGCTCATCGCCGAACTCGGCATCACCACGACCTTCCTGCCACCCACCGCCCTCCGGATGCTGCGCGGCGTGCCCGACCCGCGCGGGCGGTTCGACCTCTCACGCCTGCGCAACATCGCCTCGGCCGGCGAGGCCCTGGGGCCCGAAACCTTCGAATGGGTACGCGGCGAACTCGGCCTCACCATCGGGGAAGCCTACGGCCAGACCGAGTGCAACCTCGTCCTCGCCTCCTGCAAGGCGGCGGGGATCGCGCGCGCCGGCTCCACCGGCCGGCCGGTGCCCGGCCACTGGGTCACGATCCAGCGCGCCGACGGCAGCGAGGCGGCGGTGGACGAGCCCGGCGAGATCTGCGTCGCCCGGCCCGACCCGGTGATGTTCCTCGGCTACTGGAACCAGCCCGAGGCCACCGCCGCCAAGTTTCGCGGCGAGTGGATGCTCACCGGGGACACCGCCCGGCGGGATGCCGACGGCTACGTCCATTTCATCGGCCGCGAGGACGACCTCATCACCTCGGCGGCCTACCGCATCGGGCCGGTGGAGATCGAGGATTGCCTCCTGCGCCATCCGGCGGTCGCCTCCGCGGCGGCGGTGGGCAAGCCGGACCCGCTCCGCACCGAGATCGTCAAGGCCTTCGTGGTCCTGCGGGAAGGGGTCGCCGCGAGCGACGCCCTGGCCGACGAGATCAAGGCCTTCGTCCGCTCGCGCCTCTCCGCGCACGAATATCCGCGCGAGATCGCGTTTCGCGAGTCCCTGCCGATGACGACCTCGGGCAAGATCATCCGGCGGCAGTTGCGGGACGAGGGCTGAGGCTCATCGACCGCTTGAGCGCACCGAGGACGGTCTCGTCGGGCGGCCAGATGCCGGGCAGGTCATCGGAAATGACTTTGGGGGCGGGTCAGGGACCGGGTGGAACGGCCCCGTCCCTGGCTTCCTGCAGCCGGCGAACCCATTGCCAGAACGGGTCGTCGCTCGCCTTGGCGAAACTGTCCGGCGGCGCCGGTACGATCTCCGAGACCGTTCTGGGGATCGTCACGCCGTAGGTCGTCGTCAGCCAATCCCGGAAGGGCGGGTTGTCCACCTCCATCTCGTAATCCGGTTCGTCCTCCGGCTCCGCGTCGGGATGCGCGAGCCCGGTCCCCAACTCGTTGTGCCCGATGGCCAGGAGCCGGAGGAAATCGAGGGGCGTCTGCCCGAGCACGCAGAGGCCGTCGCCCTCGGATCCGAGATGGACGATGCGCTGACATCCTTCGTCATCGAGCCAGAAGGCCGCGTAGGAGCCGTCCGCACCCGTCCGGGCGAAGGGGATCAGGCGCGCGGCAGTGTCCGGGTTTCCGAACCAGCCCTCGGCGTAGGAGCGGGCCTCGTCCTCCCGCTCGACCCGGAACAGAACGACCGCGCCCCGGTAGGGCGGTTCCAGAGGCTGAAGCGTCCCGAACCTGTCGCCGGGCACGCGTTGGCTTTCGTGCAGAAGGCCCCGCTCCTCGATCCAGTCGAACAGGGAGGCGATCTCCGGCGGCAGCGTGAAGCCGGCCGGCAGGCGTGCGCGCATCTCGTCGGTGAAGCGTCCCATCCGCTCTTTCCTTCCTGTCCCGCGAACCCAAGCCCAAACCGGTGCAGCCTGGAACACGTATAAAGACATCTTTATGTCTTGATTGCTTCGCGCCGGTTCGCCTGCTATAGGCCTCGCCACAACGAAGCGAGAGACGGAGAAGCGACCCCATGGCCCAGGATTACATCGTCAAGGACATCGGTCTGGCCGATTACGGCCGCAAGGAAATTTCGATCGCCGAGACCGAGATGCCGGGCCTGATGGCCACCCGCGAGGAATACGGTCCGTCGCAGCCCCTGAAGGGCGCGAAGATCGCCGGCTCGCTGCACATGACGATCCAGACGGCCGTGCTGATCGAGACCCTGAAGGCGCTCGGCGCCGACATCCGCTGGGTCTCGTGCAACATCTACTCGACGCAGGACCACGCCGCCGCCGCCATCGCGGCCGCCGGCATCCCTGTCTTCGCCATCAAGGGCGAGACGCTCACCGAGTACTGGGACTACACCTCCAAGCTGTTCGACTGGCATGACGGCTCGATGCCGAACATGATCCTCGACGATGGCGGCGACGCCACGATGTTCGTTCATCTGGGTCTCCGCGCCGAGAACGGCGACACCGCCTTCCTCGACAAGCCCGAGTCGGAAGAAGAGGAGATCTTCTTCGCCCTCCTGAAGAAGAAGCTCGCCGAGAAGCCGAAGGGCTGGTTCGCCGGCCTCGCCGATTCGATCAAGGGCGTCTCGGAAGAGACCACCACGGGCGTGCACCGCCTCTACAATCTCGCCAAGGAAGGCAAGCTGCTCTTCCCGGCGATCAACGTGAACGACGCCGTCACCAAGTCGAAGTTCGACAACCTCTACGGCTGCCGCGAGTCCCTGGTGGACGGCATCCGCCGCGGCACCGACGTGATGATGGCCGGCAAGGTCGCCATGGTCGCCGGCTTCGGCGATGTCGGCAAGGGCTCGGCCTCGTCGCTGCGCCATGCCGGCTGCCGCGTGCTGGTCTCCGAGGTCGATCCGATCTGCGCCCTCCAGGCCGCCATGGAAGGCTACGAGGTCGTGACGATGGAAGATGCCGCGCCCCGCGCCGACATCTTCGTCACCGCCACGGGAAACAAGGACATCATCACCCTCGACCACATGCGGGCGATGAAGGACCGGGCCATCGTCTGCAACATCGGCCATTTCGACAACGAGATTCAGGTCGCCGGCCTGAAGAACATGCAGTGGTCGAACATCAAGCCGCAGGTGGACGAGATCACCTTCCCCGACGGCCACCGCATCATCCTCCTGTCGGAGGGACGCCTGGTGAATCTCGGCAACGCCACCGGCCATCCGTCCTTCGTGATGTCGGCCTCGTTCACCAACCAGACGCTCGCCCAGATCGAGCTCTGGACCAACCCGGGCAAGTACGAACGCCAAGTCTACACCCTGCCCAAGGCCCTCGACGAGAAGGTGGCGATGCTCCATCTCGAGAAGATCGGCGTGAAGCTCTCGAAGCTCCGTCCCGATCAGGCCGCCTATATCGGCGTCTCCGAGAACGGCCCCTTCAAGCCGGACCATTACCGCTACTGATCGGACGGGCGGAAGGCGACTTTCGCCGGCCCGCGAATACGGAATGAGAAAGGCCCGGCGTCTCGCCGGGCCTTTTTCGTCACACTCGCCGCGCCGAGGCGGTGCCGCGAGTGTGTCCTTTCTGCGCCGATGTCCGGGCAACCGGTCGGCAACATGGTGAACTTAAGCTTAACCCTCTTCCGGCAGGATTCCGGCTCGCGCTAGTGTGGGGTGATTCCTCATGTGGAGGTAACCTCGCAGCCGCCTTTCGAGGCGTGTCGCGGGTAGGGCGCAGTTGCGCCTCAGCGACGATTCGTAGGGGCGGTACGTGTCATGAGGGTCGATGAAACGGCACGCCTGTACGGGCGTGTCGCCGCTGCCGTCGTCTCTGTCGCGGTCGGTTTCGCGACGGGCATCGCGATGATGAGACAGGCCGCGGCGGCCTCCCCCGATGGAGCGCCCGTGCCGAGTGCGTCGACGCTCGGCTCCGGCTATGCCGGCGAGCAATCATCGTGGGGCTTCGGGCTGCCGCTGCACATGCACAATGCCACCGGCCTCGCGATCCTCATCGGTCTCACGGTTTTCGCGACGATCCTGTCCCTGCTGCATCTGCGCGAGCGCGGGCGGTGGACGCGGCGCGAGCGCGCCCTCATCGCCGACCTGGATACCCTGCGCGGCTCCGAGGACCGGGCCGAGATGCTGCTCAGCTCCGAACGGCAGGTCATCGTCACATGGTCGGGGCGCGGCGAGGCCATCATCGAAGGCGACCTCACCCTCGCCTTCGACGGCAACCGCGTGAAACCCGGCCCGGCCGGGCTCATCCTCGCTTTCGGAACCTGGCTTGTGCCGGCGGATGCGGGCGCGATCGAAGCCTCCCTCGATGCGTTGCGCGAACGCGGCGCCGGGTTCCGGATGACGGTGCGGGCGCAATCGGGGCGGATCATCGACGCGCACGGGCAGCCCTTGGCCGGCCGGGCGCTGCTGCGCCTGCGCGAGACCACCGAGGAACATCGCGAACTCGCTGAATTGCGCGAGACCCTCGACGAGACCAAGCGCGGCTTGTCCGCCCTCGCGAGCCTCCTCGACGCAATTCCCCAGCCGGTCTGGCGCCGGAACCGCGATGGCAGCCTGGCCTGGGTCAACACGGCCTATGTCGCCGCCGTCGAAGCCGGAAGCCGCGAGACGGCCATCGCCGGCGGGATCGAACTCCTGGACCGTCAGGCGCGGGACCTCATCGCCCGCAGCGATGGCGACCGGACGGCATCCGGGGGCAGGGCGGCAAAGCGCCTGTCGGCGGTGGTGGCCGGCGGCCGGCGCATCCTCGACGTCACCGAGGCCGTCATCGATTCGGGCCGCGTGGGCATCGCCGTGGACGTCTCGGAACTCGAGAGCGTCCGCGCCGACCTGCAGCGCCAGATGGACGCCAACGTCCGCACCCTCGACCAGCTTCCCACCGCCGTGGCGATGTTCGACGCGCGCCAGCGGCTGATCTTCCACAATGCCGCCTATCGCCAGCTCTGGAGCCTCGATCAGGCCTTCCTCGATTCCGGCCCCCTGGACGGCGAGATCCTCGATCATCTGCGCGCCGCCCGGAAGCTTCCCGAACAGGCCGACTTCAAGGCGTGGAAATCCGACGTGCTCGCCGCCTACCGCGCCGTGGAGGCCAGCGAAACCTGGTGGCATCCGCCCGATGGACGCTCGCTGCGTGTGGTCGCCGATCCCAATCCCCAGGGCGGCCTGACCTACCTGTTCGACGACGTCTCCGAGAACGTGAAGCTCGAATCCCGCTACAATGCCCTGATGCGGGTGCAGGCCGAGACCCTGGACACGCTCAAGGAACCGGTGGCGGTGTTCGGCGCCGATGGCCGCCTGACTTTCGCCAATCGTGCCTTCTCGACTTTGTGGCGCCTGGAGCAGGAGACCCTCGGCGAGCGTCCGCGCGTCGATGCGGTGATCGATGTCTGCCGCAAATTGTCGCCGGACGAGGAGCCCTGGCTCGATATCCGTGGTGCCATCACCGGCCTCGAGAGCCGGGCGGGCCTGACCTGTCGTCTGGAGATCGTGGACGGCACGGTGCTCGATTGCGCCGCACAGCCCCTGCCGGAGGGGGCGACGCTGCTCACCCTCATCGACGTCACCGCCAGCGTGAACGTGGAACGGGCGCTGACCGACAAGAACGACGCCCTGGAACGGGCTTCGCAGCTGCGCGACACCTTCGTCCACCACGTCTCCTACGAACTGCGCTCGCCGCTGACCAACATCATCGGCTTCACCCAGCTTCTCGGCGACGAGACCGTGGGCGCGCTCAACGAGCGCCAGCGCGAATATTCCGATCACATCATGCGCTCCTCGGGGGCGCTCCTCGTGATGATCAACGACATTCTCGATCTCGCCTCGATCGATGCCGGTTCCCTCGAACTCGCCCGCGAGGTCATCGACGTCCGGGCGACGGTGGAGGCGGCCGCCCGCGGCCTGGAGGACCGTCTGGCCGAATCCGCCATCGGCCTCGATCTCGACATGCCCGCCGATATCGGCAGTTTCGTCGCCGACGGAAAGCGCGTGCGGCAGATCCTGTTCAACCTCCTCTCCAATGCCGTCGGCTTCTCGTCACCCGGCCAGGTGGTTCGCGTCACGGCCCACCGGACGGAGACGGAGCTCACCCTGACCGTCCGCGACGAGGGTCGTGGCATGCCGGAAGACGTCGCCGCGCGGGTGTTCGACCGTTTCGAGAGCCGCACCCTCGGAACCCGCCATCGCGGCGTCGGCCTCGGCCTCTCCATCGTACGCTCGTTCGTGGAGCTCCATGGCGGCCGGGTGGAACTCGCATCGAAGCCGGGGAGCGGCACCCGCGTGACCTGCACGTTTCCCGTCAACGTCGCGGAGCCGAAACGCGCGGCGGCGGAATAGGGTAGAATGATCGGTCAACCCCAAAGGCTGGCCCCACCAAGATTCTTTTGGGAGAGTGTAACGCGATGCTTGACGGTGTCGCGTGGCGGGTTACACAGCTGTCATGATCAAGAGCTTCCGCAGCAGAGCGTTGAAGCGGTTTTGGGGGAAGGGCGACGCGTCCGGGCTACGACCGGATTGGGTCAAGCAGATTGCGCGCCAGCTCGATCTGCTCGATCAGGCTGTTCGCCCTGAGGACATGGACGTCGTCAGCTACGGTTTCCATGCCCTTTCAGGTGATCGAGCGGGTCGTTTCTCCGTCACTGTTTCACGGAACTGGCGGTTGACCTTCGGATTCGATGGTCCAGATGCCGTCGATGTCGACGTGGAGGATTATCATGGCTCATGAAACCCGTCGCGACCCGGCCCGCATGCCCACCCATCCCGGCGAGATTTTACGGGACGACATCCTTCCGGCACTGAACATGCCCGTTTCGACCGCTGCGAGGCATCTCGGCGTGACACGTCAGGCGTTGCACCGCGTCTTGGCAGGGACGACGGGCGTTTCACCGGAAATGGCGCTTCGCCTCGGCAAGTTCTGCGGTAACGGTCCGGATGTCTGGCTCCGCATGCAGGCAGCTCATGATCTGTGGCATGTAGCGCAGACGCTCGATGTGAGCGGGGTTCCGACGATGACTGCGGCCTGAGCGTTTTTCCCGCACGCTCGCGCAGACGAGAATTGTCGGAACGGACATGGCCCGCTCGCGCCGCTGGCCCGCACATGCGTCACCCCTTAGGGTGAGCGGCGATTTTGATTAAGGGTGCTTGCGTAAGATGAGCGGCGCGCCTCACGTCTCGGCCATTCCGTGGCCGGGCTTCGAGGCCGCAGTGCAAATGGCGCGGACGGAGGATGTGGCGGTGAGTGAGGACGGTTCGGGCGAGCCCCGGCGCGAGACCAAAGCCGCCTGGGCCTTCGTCCTTCCCGACGAGGGCGCCACGGAGGATCTCGGCCGCTTTCTCGCGGAGTTCCTGCTGCCGGGCGACATCGTCGCCCTGTCCGGCGGGCTCGGCGGCGGAAAGACCACCCTTGCGCGGGCGCTGATCCGCGAACTCACGGGCGAGCCTGAGCTCGAAGTCCCGAGCCCGACCTTCACCCTGATCCAGCCCTACGAAGGCAAGAACGGCCGGCAGATCGTCCATGCCGACCTGTACCGCCTGCGCGGGCCGGACGAATTGGTGGAACTCGGCTTCGACGAGATGACCGAGACCGCGATCACCCTGGTGGAATGGCCCGAGCGCCTCGGCTTGCGTGATGGGCCTATCCTGTCCGTCGACCTGTCGCTGCGGCCGGAATTCGGTGAGGGCTCGCGCTTTGCCCGCATCGACGGCCAGGGCGGCATGCGCGCCCGCATGCAGCGTGCCCGCGCCCTCCGCGCTCTCCTCGACCGCAGCGGCTGGGACGAGGCGGAGCGCATCCTCATGCAGGGCGATGCGTCCTCGCGCGCCTACGAGCGTCTGGTGAAACCGGACGGGACCAGGGCCGTGCTGATGATCTCCCCGGCGCGGCCGGACGGGCCGCCGGTGCGCAACGGCAAGCCCTACAGCGCCATCGTCAAGCTGGCCGAGAGCGTCCACGCCTTCGTCGGCGTCGACCGTGGTCTTCGCGCCCTCGGCTTCTCGGCACCCCGCATCTACGGCGAAGATCTCGACGAAGGCCTGCTCATCATCGAGGATCTGGGCTCGGAACCCGTGGTGGATGCCAATGGCCCGCGCCCCGAGCGCTATGCCGAGGCGGTGCGCCTCCTGGCCAAGCTCCATGCCACCGAGCTCCCCGGGGTTCTCCCCGTCGCCGATGGGGTCGACCACGTCCTGCCGCCCTACGATCTCGAAGCGCTGCTGTTCGAGACCGAGCTCCTGCCGGATTGGTACTGCCCGTCGGTACTCGGGACCTCCCTGCCCGCACCCGCCCGCTCCGAATTCGTGGCGCTCTGGGCCGAGGTGCTGCGCGGCGTCGAGCCGGAACGTCCGACCTGGACCCTGCGCGACTATCATTCGCCGAACCTGATCTGGATGCCCGAACGCGAAGGGCTGGAGCGCATCGGCGTCATCGATTTCCAGGACGCGGTGCTCGGCCACCCCGCCTACGATCTCGCCTCCCTGCTGCAGGATGCCCGGGTCGACGCCACGGCCGAATTCGAACTGCGCCTGCTCGGCCTCTACGTGCGTGAACGGCGCAGTCGCGAGCCGGATTTCGACATGCAGGGCTTCGCGCGGGCCTATGCGGTGATGGCCGCCCAGCGCGCCACCAAGATCCTCGGCATCTTCGCTCGGCTCGACAAGCGGGACGGCAAGCCGGCCTATCTCGCGCATCTGCCCCGGATCGAGGGCTATCTCGCCCGCAACCTCGCCCATCCGGCGCTCACCCGCATTCGCCTGTGGCACGAAGAGCATCTGCCCCATCTCGTGGCCAAGGAGCCGGCGGAGGAGGGCGAGGCCTGAGCCCGTGGAGGCGGGCGCCGGTGACCGAGGCCAGCGAGAAAGCCAGGGCGAGCGCGTGGAGCGATTGCCCTGCGGGGCCGCGCTTTCGGGCTTGACCCGAGGAGCGAGTTCCCCACGATGCCGCCGCACCCGATGCCATAGCCCTCGCCCCCGAGACGCCGACGGAATGTCCGACAGCCCCGTATCCGCCATCCAACGCGCCTTCGTCCTCGCGGCGGGCCTCGGCAAACGCATGCGGCCGATCACGGCGACCGTGCCCAAACCCCTTGTGGAAGTGGCCGGCCGCGCCCTGCTCGACCATGCCCTCGACAGGGCGGCGGAGGCCGGGATCGGGGAGGCGGTGGTCAACGTCCATTACCTCGCCGACCTGCTCGAAGGTCATCTGGCACGTCGCAGCACGGCGCCGGCGATCCGGATCTCCGACGAGCGCGACGCCCTCCTCGAGACCGGAGGCGGCGTGAAGAAGGCCCTGCCGCTTCTGGGCACGGACCCCTTCGTCGTCCTCAACTCGGATTCGTTCTGGCTCGAAGGGCCTCAGCCCAATCTCGGCCGGCTCATCGACACCTGGGAGCCGGAGCGGATGGACATTCTGCTCCTCGTCGCACCCACGGCGACGAGCCTCGGCTACGAGGGCAAGGGGGATTTCGTGATGAATGCCGGTGGCGCCCTCCAGCGTCGCGGCGAGCGTGAGGTCGCGCCCTTCATCTATGCCGGTGTCGCCATCCTCAAGCCCGAACTCTTCGCCGGCACGCCGGAGGGGGCGTTCTCGCTCAACCTGCTGTTCGACCGCGCCATCGAGCGGGAACGCCTGTTCGGCCTGCGCCTCGACGGCCAATGGCTCCACGTCGGCACCCCGGAGGCGATCGAGGCCGCCGAAGCGCGGGTGAAGGCGAGCGCGCAGGTGCAGTGAAGGGGCAGGATCGGAACGACGACATGACGGAGTCCCGCGTCTTCACGATCCCCCCCGGCGCCTCGTTCCTGCCGACCCTCGCCGACGCGCTGATCTCCGGCCATCTCGTCGGGAACGTCGCCGGTGATCCCTTCGCCCTGGCCAGCGTCACCCTCTATCTGCCGACGCGGCGCGCGACGCGGGCCCTGTCCGCGATCCTGGCCGAGCGGCTCGGCAGCGCGCTCCTGCCGCGCCTGATCCCGCTGGGCGAAGCGGATGAGGCCGAACTCGACGTCGCCGCCAATCCGCTCATCGAGAACGGCTCCGACCAGCTCGCCCCGGCGATGCCGCCCCTGGAGCGCCGGCTGATCCTCGCCCGCCTCGTCCAGGCCTGGGCCGAGACCGTCGACCGCAAGCTCCTCCCCATGGGCGACGACGTGCCCTTCCTCGTTCCCTCCTCGCCGGCGGACGCCGTCTATCTCGCCTCCGATCTCGAGAAGCTGATGGACGCCCTCACCGTGGAGGGCGTGGCCTGGACCGAGATCGCCAGCGCGGTGGAGGCCGAGTACTCGCATTATTTCGGCCTCACCCTCGATTTCGTGCGCATCGCCGCCGAGAACTGGCCCAAGATCCTGCATGACCGCGCCTTGAGCGATCCGGTGGCCCGCTCGCGCACGCTCATCCTCGCGGAGGCGACGCGGCTGATGCGTGACAAGCCCGGCGACCCGGTCATCATCGCCGGTTCCACCGGGTCGGTGCCCGCGACCGCAAAGCTGATCGCGGCCGTCGCCACCCTGCCGAGGGGGGCGGTGGTGCTGCCGGGCCTCGATACCGACCTCGACGAGGCCGGTTGGGACGCCATCGAGACGGGGGAGGGGGCGGATCGCGAGATCGCCCACGGCCATCCCCAGGCCATCCTGCATCGCCTTCTCGGCCCCGGCTGTCTCGCCCTCGGTCGCGGAGCGATCACGGCGCTGGGGGAGCCGGCGCCTCGGGACCGGGCACGGACGGCGCTGCTGTCGCAGGCTCTGCGCCCGGCCGAGACCACCGATGCCTGGTCGGAGCTGTCGCCCGAGGCGCGCCGCGAGACCGCCGATACCGGAATGGCGGGCATCGCGGTGATCGAAGCCGCCGATGAGCGGGAGGAGGCCCTGGCCGCCGCCATCGCCCTGCGCGAGACCCTCGAGACGCCCGGCGCCACCGCCGCCCTCGTCACCCCCGACCGCAACCTCGCCAGACGGGTGGCGGCCGAACTCGCGCGCTGGGGGATCGTCGCCGAGGATTCCGCCGGGGAGGCGCTCTCCGTCAGTCCGGCCGGGCGACTGGCGCGCATGGCGGCCGAGATGGCGGCGGACCTGCAGCCGCATCGGGTGATCGCCCTCCTCGCCCATCCGCTCGTCCGCCTCGGCATGACGCGCGACGAGGTCCGGCGCGGTGCGGCGGCTCTCGAGATCGGGGCCCTGCGCGGGCCGGCGCCGGCTCCCGGATTCGACGGATTGCGCCGGGTGCTCGCCGACCGGCGGACGGCGAAGGGACGCATCCCCCGCGCCCAGCGCCGCCTCGCCGACATCGACTGGGATCTGGCGGCCCGGATCGTCGACCGCCTCGAACAGGCCTTCGACGGGTTCCTCCGGTCCGAGGAGGGCGGCAGGGTCGACCTCGTCGCCTTGGGGCGCAGCCATGCCGCGGTCTTCGAACGGCTGATCGCGCCCGCCGAGGGGGACGAACCCGCGGAGGACAACTCGATCTGTGTCCTCGACACCCTGTTCGACGACCTGTCCACGTCGGAACCGGGCCTGTTGCCGGGAATGCCCCTCGATTACCCGGCCTTCTTCACGGCGCTCGCCCGTGAGCGGGTGGTGACCTGCGGCGGGATACGCCCCCATCCCCGCCTGCGGATCCTCGGCCTCCTCGAAGCCCGGTTGCTCGATGCCGACCGCATCGTGCTCGGCGGCCTCGACGAGGGCGTGTGGCCGATGAAGACGGTGACCGACGCCTTCCTCAACCGCCCCATGCGCGAACGCATCGGCCTCAATCCCCCCGAGCGGCGGATCGGGCAGACCGCCCATGATTTCGTCCAGGCGCTCGGCTGCCACGATGCCGTCATCACCCGCTCGGCCAAGCGCGAAGGCGCACCGACGGTGCCCTCGCGCTTTCTCCAGCGGCTCCAGGCCTTTGCCGGCGAGGCCTGCTGGGAGCGCGCCCGCGAGAGGGGGCGGCGCTTCCTCGGCTACGTCGCCGCCCTCGACCGAGGCGCCGGCCCGGTGCCGGCGCGCCTGACCCAGCCGAAGCCGAAGCCCGACCCGGCCCTTTTTCCCCGGACCTTGAGCGTCACCGAGGTCGAGACCCTGGTGCGCGATCCCTACGTCATCTTCGCCCGCCACGTTCTCGGGCTCGATCCGCTGGAGCCCGTCGCCGGGCGGCCCGGTGCCAGCGAGCGGGGGACGCTGATCCATGCGATCCTCGGCGACTTCGCCGAGGCCCATCCCGAGATATTGCCCGAGGATGCCGCCGAACGCCTGAACGCCCTGGCGCAGGCGGAATTCGCCGATATCGCCGACACCTTTCCCGAACTCTATGCCGAGTGGTGGCCGCGCTACGGCCGGATCGCCGCCGAATACCTGGACTGGGAGGCCGAGCGTCGTCCCGCCCTCACGCGGGTGCGGCCGGAGATGTCGGGAAGGTGGGCCCTGCCCATGGGCAAGGAGGTCTTCACCCTGCGCGGGCGGGCCGACCGGATCGAGCAGCGCCGCGACGGGACCGCCTGCATCGTGGATTTCAAGACTGGCCAGCCGCCCAGCAACAAGGAGGTCTTCGCCGGCTTCTCGCCCCAGCTGACCCTGGAGGCGGCGATGCTGAAGGCGGGCGCCTTCGAGGGCGTTCCGCGCAGCGAGGAAACGCCGGACCTGCTCTACGTCCACGCCACCGGCGGGCGGAACCCGTTCACCCCCCTCCCGGTCAAGCCGCCGCGCGGCGACCCGCGGACCCTGGACGCCATCGTCGAGGAGCACGAGCGACGCTTCCGCGGCCTCGTCGCCCGCTTCATGGCCGGCGACGCGGCCTACGTCTCCCGTCCCTACCCGAAATTCGCCAAGTCCTACGGCGACTACGACCACCTCGCCCGCGTGCTGGAATGGTCGCTGGCGGGGGAGGGCGAGGGGTGAAGGTTGTTTGGAACGGGCGGGCGCCCGTTCCGCGAGGCGCCCCACGGCAAGGCCCATGAACCGGTCCGGCTGCGCGATCCGGTTCGGTCCATGGGCTGGCAATTGCCTGACGTCCTGCTCGATGCAGGCGCCGTTTCTAGAACAGGAAGTTGCCCTCGGTCAGTGATTGGTACGCGACGTCGAGCAGGATGATCTTGTCCGAAGGGGCGGAGTCACCCTCGAACGTGATCACGATGCCGGTTCCGCCCCGGTATGACCTGAAGGTCATGTCATCCATGCTGGCGGCGAGGCTGCTGACGTCCAGCGTGTCCTTGAGCCCGTCGAACTTGCGGATGACGTCGCGACCGTCGCCGTCGGTGAACAGGAACGTGTCCGCGCCCGCGCCGGCGAAGAGGGAGTCCCCGCCCTTCCCGCCCATCATAACGTCGTTGCCCTTCCCGCCCTGGATGCGGTCAGCGCCCGATGTGCCGACGATCAAGACACCGATGACCGACGTGTCACTCTCGGCAACGCTCTGCGAAAAAATCTTCGTGCCCGCCTCGACGCTCGACATGTCGAGCACCGCGCCGTCGCGCACATAGACCTTTTCAATGTTCTGGAACGTGGTGGTGCTCAGTTCGACGGGGCTGCCGGCATTGACGAACAGAAGGTCCGTGTCCGCCCCTCCATCCACCTTCGATGGCGAGGCGCTGATGACGAGCCGGTCGTCGCCACCCCGACCGAACAATTCGTCAGGACCGCCATTGCCGTTCAGCGTGTTGGCGTCGTCGGTTCCACTGAGGACATCTTCGGACGTACTGCCGATCAGATTCTCGAATGAACTATAAGTATCGCCCTCCGCATCGCCGCCGAAGCCAACGTCAAACAGGAGATCGACCGTTACACCCGCGCTGGATTGCTGATAGCTCAACGTGTCGTTGCCGGCGCCTCCGAACATGGAGTCGCTGCTGGCGCCCCCTTCGATGACATTGTCCCCGGTATCTCCGACGAGAATGTCGCTCCAGGCGCTGCCGAGCAAATTTTCGAACAACTGAATGTTATCTCCCGAAGCATCGCCATTGGAAGCGGTGTTCGTCGAGAGATCGATCTTTACGGCGTCGAAGGAATGTTGATAGCTCAGCGTGTCGCGGCCATCCCCCCCAGACAGGACGTCGCCAAAGCCGCCGCCTTCGATGACGTTGTTCTTGGTGTCTCCAATTATAGTATCGGTGTAATCGCTGCCACGGATATTCGAGATATTGGAAAAAGTTTCCGAAAGGATTCTATTTGAGTGATCCGTGCCGATGTTGCTGGCCATGTTTACGATGACACCGTAAAAATTACCCTCGCTGTCGGCTTCGTACTCCTGGAAATGCTCATAACTCAGGGTATTCTTCCCGGTGCCTCCATCGATGTTGTTCGAGCCGAGGCCGCCCTCCAGCGTATCGTTGCCGCCGCCACCGTTCAGGACGTCATTGCCCGCCCCCGTGAGAATCACATCCCCATAATCGCCCCCGGTGATCCTCGCCGTATAGGCAAAGTCGCTGGTGTCGCCGAAAATGCCGATTCGGGGCGTGGTATATCCAACTTCACCAAAGACGGTTTCTAATCCCGGCCCGGAGAAGGCATAGACTAGAGAATTACCGAAGCCTTCATATCCGGCGATGGCCGTGCCGGGGCCGAAATCGATTGCACGAACGCCGGCGGCCATCTGGGAACTGAATATGAAGTCCGAGTTGTCCGATTTATAATCACCCTCATAGGTAAATTTAAAAAACGCCACGTCCAGCCCCTCTGCAACGAATCATATTGCGATTAAACAAGCTTAGACTGACAGCAATAGTTTAAAAAATATTTAAAATACTCGTTTATACGTCTACATCGTAAGTTAGCCATCATTTTTATAAATATATATATTAAAAATTTGATTTACTACGAAAAATATCAGCATAGATAGTTTTTGTCGATTAAAGTTATATAGATGACAGTCAAGTCCATGAAACCGTGATCCGCTTAATTGGACATGACACGTCTCTTGCGATTCGGCGGCGGGGGGAAGGCAAGCCTTCTACATCGCCCCACCAATCCACTGCCTGATCGAGGCCATGGCAAATGGCGTGCTACAACGGACGCCCAGCGCCGAGCGGATGCCGCCGGTACTCTCAACGCCCTTCCGTTTACTGCCGAATGCCGGGCATGCCGCCCGACGAACCCGATGAACTCCGTGGATCGCGGACAGTGCGCCTCACCCGGGCATCCGTTCCGTCCCATGGTTCGGGCAGAGATTCGCCTCCACGGTGATGTGCGAGAGCCCGTCCAGATCGGCCAGCTTCGCCTTGTACATCGCCGGTTCCTGCGGGTGGTCGGAGACGAGGGAGACGATCAGGCCGGTATGGCCGGGGCCGAGGCGCCAGAGGTGGAGGTCGGTGATCGTGTCGCCGTTCGTTTCCAGCCGCGTCCGCACGGAGTGAGCGAGCCCCCGATCCGGCACCGCATCGAGCAGCGTCGCGCCGGCGGAGCGGATCAGGGACCAGGACCAGGCGACGATCACCGCCGCGCCCACCAGTCCCATGGCCGGATCGAGCCAGGCGAGGCCGAGATAGCGACCCGCCAGCAGGGCCGCGATGGCCAGCACCGATGTCAGCGCATCGGCCAGGACGTGGACATAGGCCGCCCGCAAGTTGGTGTCCCCATGGTCGCCATGGCCGTGCCCCTCCTGATGGCCGTGCCCCTCGTGATGGTCGTGCCCCTCGTGATGGGCGTGGCCGTGATCGTGCGCGTGGTCGTGGTGATGGGCGTGGTCGTGCCCGTCGCCGTGGAGCAGCCAGGCGCTGGCGAGGTTCACGAGGAGGCCGAGGATCGCGATCGGCAGGGCTTCGCCGAAGGCGATGGCCTGGGGGCTATTGAGGCGCAGGATGCTCTCATAGCCGATGGCGAGCGCGATCATGGCGAGGATGATGGCGCTGGCGAAGGCCGCGAGATCGCCGAGCTTGGCGGTGCCGAAGGCGAAGCGCGGGTCGTCGGCATGGAGGCGGGCAAAGCGATAGGCCAGGGCCGCGATGCCCAGCGCCGCCGCATGGGTGGACATGTGCCATCCATCGGCGGTGAGGGCCATCGACCCGAAGACCGTGCCGCCGACGATCTCGGCGACCATCATCGCCAGGGTCAGCCCGACAACGAGGACGGTCCGGCGCTCGTTGCGCTCATGCGCGTGTCCGAGGAAGTCGTGGCGATGCCGCCAGGTCTCGCTGCTGTGGCTGTGCATGACGGGGTGTCCTGAGGGAATCGTCCGGCCGAACATAGGGCGCTTTGGCGAGGCGATCATCCTTCTCTATGGAGAGGGGGAGCCAAGCCCGGAGCAGACAGGTTGCCCTTCGTCGTCGACGATCTCACCAAGGCGAGCCAGCGCCGCGCCGCCGATCCCCTGGCCTCGGCCTGGGTCTCCGCCAATGCGGGGGCGGGAAAGACGAAGGTCCTCACCGACCGGGTGGTGCGCCTGCTGCTGAACGGGGCGCCGCCGGCACGCATCCTGTGTCTCACCTTCACCAAGGCGGCCGCCGCCAACATGTCGATCCGGGTGTTCCGGACCCTGGGCCGCTGGGTCACCCTGGACGATGCCGCGCTCACCGCCGAACTCACCGAACTGACCGGCGAGTCTCCGGCACGCCGGACCTTGAAGGCGGCACGGCGCCTGTTCGCCCGTGCCGTGGAGACACCGGGCGGCCTCAAGATCGAGACCCTGCACGCCCTCTGCGAGCGGCTCCTGCACATGTTCCCGTTCGAGGCCAACGTGCCCGCCCGCTTCCAGGTGCTCGACGAGAACCAGGCCGCCGACCTGTTCGCGGCCGAGACCGACCGGGTTCTCGCCCTGGCGATGACCGGCCGCAACCCCGATCTGCGCTCCGCCTGGGACCGGGTCGGCCCGGAGGCCACGGGCGATACGCTCCGCGCGATCCTGCGCGCGGCCATGCGGGCGCAGGCGACGTTCGACGGGACGGACGGTCTCTCCGGTCCCATCGCCGCCCTGTCGCGCTCCCTCGGCCTCTCGGCCGGCGAGACGGCCGATACGGTCCTCGACCGCATCCTCACCGGGGGGCTCGACGATTGGAGCGGCCTCGCCCAGCGCCTGCGCACGGGAAAATCCACAGACGAGGGGCTCGCCGACAGGCTGGTCGCGGCGGAGGCGACCTGTGAGGCTGCCGCCCGCCTCGACCTCTACCGTTCGGTGTTCTTCACCGAGAAGGGCACCCCGAAGGCGGACAGGAGTCTCGGCACGAAAGACGTCCCGGCGGAGGTGAAGGAGGCGCTCCTCGCCGAACGCGACCGGCTCGATCCCCTGTTCGATACCTTGCGCGCGGCCAAGGCCCTGGAACGGACGCAGGCCCTGTTCGTCCTCGTCGCCGAGATCCACCGGCGGGTCGAGCGTCAGAAGGCGCGCCTCGGCGCCCTCGATTTCGACGACCTGATCCACAAGGCTCTCGATCTGCTCTCGCGGGTGGACGCCGCCTGGGTCCTGTACAAGCTCGACCGCGGCATCGATCACGTCCTCGTGGACGAGGCGCAGGACACCAACCCGCGCCAATGGGACATCCTGCGCCGCATCACGGCCGATTTCGCCAGCGGCGAGGGCGCTCGCGAGGGGCTGCGCACGCGGTTCGCCGTGGGTGACCCGAAGCAGTCGATCTACAGTTTCCAGGGGGCCGAGCCGCGCGAGTTCGCGACCGTGCATCGCGAATGGCGCGCGGCCTCGAAACAGGCGGGCCTCGCCTTCGAGGACGTGACGCTGAACGTGTCGTTCCGCTCGACGAAAGGCATCCTGCGCGCGGTGGACGCCACCTTCGCCGTTCCCGAGCATTACCAGGGCCTGTCCTTCGACGACGCGGCCGTCGGCACGACGCACGAGACGGCCCGGCGGGACGCGCCGGGCGTGGTCGAGATCTGGCCCATCGAGGTTCCAGCGCGGGAGGAGGAGCCCGATGCCTGGGCGGCCCCGGTCGACGCACCGGAGGCCAATGCGCCGTCCATCGTCACGGCGCGGCGCGTGGCGCGGGCGGTGAAGGCTTGGACCACCACCGGCGACGAAGGCGGGTGCGTGTGGCGTCCCGGCGACGTGCTCATCCTGGTGCGCAAGCGCTCCGCCGCCTTCGAGGAGGTGATCCGTGCCCTGAAGGTCTGCGGCGTCCCCGTCGCGGGCCAGGACCGCCTGGACATCACCGCCCATATCGCGGTGAACGACCTCGTCTCCATCGGCCGCGCCGGCCTGCTGCCCGCCGACGATCTCACCCTGGCCGGCGCCCTGAAGACGCCCCTCGTCGGGCTCGACGACGACGACCTCGTCCGCATCGCCGCCCGGCGCGAGGAGAGCGAGACCCTGGAGGACGCCCTGGCCCGCCATGCGGCGGCGGGCGACCCGGCGGCGATACGCGGGCATGAGGCCCTCACCCTGTGGTCCGTCCTGGCGGCCCGGCACGGACCGTTCGGGTTCTATGCGAGCCTGCTCGGGCCGCATGAGGGGCGGATGCGGCTGGTCTCCCGCCTCGGTGGCGAGGCGGGGGACGCCATCGACGTGTTTCTGATGAAGGCCGCCGAGGCCGAGCAGGCCTCCGAGGCTCCCTCGCTGGACGGCTTCCTCACCCGCTACGACATCGCTCCGGGACGGGGCGCCAATGGTCTGACCGTCAAGCGCGATCTCGAATCCGGCCGCGACGAGGTCCGGGTGATGACGATTCACGGCGCCAAGGGGCTGGAAGCCCCCGTCGTCGTCATGATCGACGGCTGCGAACCCCTCGGGCGCAACGATCCGCATCTGCTCGCCATGCCGGGGGGGCGTGACGAGGCGATGCCGCCGGTCTGGGCCGGGTCGAAGTCCCAGGATACGCAGGCCGTCGCCGCCGCCCGCGAGGCGCATCAGGCCCGCGCCCGCGAGGAACACAACCGTCTCCTCTATGTGGCGCTCACCCGTGCCGCCGATCGCCTCACCGTCGCGCCGTATCGCGGTCACGAGGAGCAGGGCGAGACCGCCTGGTGCGAGATGGTCCGGAAGGGGCTGGAACAGGCGTTCGGGCCGGGCGAATCCCTCGAGGCCGCCTACGGTCCCGTGCTGCTATGGCGGGACGGACCTGTACGACCCGCCGCCGCCGCGTCTTTCCCCGCTGCCGACGCCGTATCGTCGATCCCCGGATGGTTGAGGCGATCGGTGGGGTCGGAGGTCGAGGCGGCGCCGCCGGTCAGCCCCTCCGGAGCGCTCGGCGCCGCGGATGGTCAGCGCACCGTGCCGAGACGGCAGGCCAACCCGCAGGCCCGCCGCCGCGGCATCCTGATCCACTCGCTCATCGAACATCTTCCGCGCCTCGATCCCCATCAGCGAGCGAGCGCGGCCTCCGCCTTCGTCAAGGCGCGGGCGCCGTCGCTTCCGGCGGCGGACCAGGACCGGCTGGTTTCGGATGTTCTGAACCTCGTCAACGATCCCGCCCTCGCCGTGCTCTTCGACGGCGACGCGAGGGCCGAGGTCACGATCTCGGGGCATGTCGGCGTCGGGGGCGTGTCGCGACCGGTCTTCGGACGGGTCGATCGCCTGAGCATCCGTCCCGAAGGGATCGTCGTGGCGGATTTCAAGACGAGCCGGCCGCCATCCGACCGTGCTCCCATTCCCGAAGACGAGGCGGCGCAGATCGCCCTCTACGTGGCGCTCCTGCGGGACATCTATCCGGGGCGTCCCGTCGAAGCGATGCTGGTCTGGACGTCCGGTCCGGTCATCCGTCATCTCGGCGAGGCCGACATCGCGTCGGCGCTCGCCTCACTCTCCTCCCGCCCGGCTCACACCGCGATTACGGCGTGAGCTTGAGGATCTGTCCGTCCGGGCCGTCCGTCACGGCATAGACCGCGCCATCGCCGGCGACCCTCACGTCGCGGATACGGTGATCGAGGGGGATGCGCTCCTCGGTGACCACCTTGTCGCCGTCGAGCTTCAACGCGACGATGCCGCCGCTCACGAGTCCACCGACGAGGAAAGCGTCCTTCCAGGCGGGGAACAGGGTGCCGGTGTAGAACGCCATGCCGGACGGGCCGATCACCGGATCCCAGTAATAGACCGGCTGGACCGTGCCGCCCGCCTGGGTCTTTCCCTCGCCGATCTTCTCGCCGCTATACTCGATGCCGTAGGTCACTTCCGGCCAGCCGTAGTTCAAACCCGGCCGGGGGCGATTGAGCTCGTCGCCGCCGCGCGGGCCGTGCTCGACGGTCCAGAGGCGCCCCTGGCCATCGAGGGCGGCGGACTGGATGTTGCGGTGCCCGTAGGACCAGATTTCGGGTTTGGCCTTCTCGCCGCCCGTGAACGGGTTGTCCTTCGGCGCATTGCCGTCGGTGTCGATGCGGAAGACCTTGCCGAGGCCGCTGGTGAGGTCCTGAGCCTGGACGCGCGGTCCCTTGTCCGAGCGTTCGCCGACGGTGACGAACAGCTTGCCGTCCGGCGCGAAGACGAGGCGGGAGCCGAAATGCTTGTCGCCCTCGTAGGACGGCGTCTGGCGGAAGATGACCTTCACCTCGTCGAGACGACCGCCATCCTTCTCCTCGATGAGCTTGGCGCGGGCGACCGTCGTGCCGTTCCCCTTGTCGCGCGGCTCGGAGTAGCTGACATAAATCAGACGGTCGGAGACGAAGCTCGGGCTCAGGGCCACGTCGAGCAGACCGCCCTGGCCCCGCGCATCCACTTTCGGCACGCCGGCGATGGGCTGGCCGACCGTGCCGTCCTTGGCGACGATGCGCAGCTTCCCGGCCTTCTCCGTGACCAGCATGCGGCCATCCGGCAGGAACTCCATGGCCCAGGCGCTATCGAGGCCCTTGGCGACGACGGTGCTCTGGACCTTGGTGGCCTCGAGGGGCTTCGGCGCGCGGGTCTGGTTGGGCAGCAGGGGTTTGTAGCCCGTATTCGCGGGCGCCGTTTCGGCGGGCTCCCCGCCCGTGGCCTCGTTCTGGGGCGCTGCGAAGGACTCGCCCCCGATCCGCGGCTGAGGCGTTCCGGATTTGCCATCCTGGGCGAACGCACCGGTGCCGAGGCTCAGGGCGGCGAAGGAGGCAAGCAAGGTCGGAGAGATGCGCGTCACGTGGTGATGTCCTCCATGGCCGGCGTTGAGGGCACCGGCTCTCGGCCTGTTTCGGGGCTCGATCGCCGGATGGCGGCCGAGCCCGTATGGCACCGGCTCATCATGGGCATGCGTGCTGGGACGCTCGCCGCGAGGATTGCCGGTCACGCTGGGAGATGGGGCGAAGCGACGGCTTTGGCGAGGGGCAACGGGAATCATGCGGGGGACAGGCGGCCGGGGCGGTCTCGCATGAGCGCGGTGGATGAAGAGCGGTGGATGATGCATGCGAGAATCGAACGGCTGTCCCGCCCTTGGCATCTTACGCCTTGACCGTCCCGGTTCACGTCGCCAACTCTCGCTCTCAAGCCGGCGCAGGCCTCGTCTCGCCGACCGTGCACTAAGAAAGGGATCGCAATGGCGACGGTAAAAGTGACCGACGCGAGCTTCGAGCAGGACGTTCTCAAGTCCGCCGAGCCCGTGGTCGTGGATTTCTGGGCGGAATGGTGCGGCCCCTGCCGTCAGATCGGCCCGGCCCTCGAAGAAATCTCGGCCGACATGCAGGGTCGCGTGAAGATCGCCAAGGTCAACGTGGACGAGAATCCCGGTATCGCCGCCAAATACGGCATCCGCTCGATTCCCACCCTCCTGATCTTCAAGGGCGGTGAACTCGCCAGCCAGAAGGTCGGCGCGGCACCGAAGGGCGATCTCTCCCGCTGGATCCAGGCCAGCGCCTGAACGCTCGCGATCGACCATCGTGAAAAAGCCCGGCCTCGGAAGGCCGGGCTTTTTTTATGTCCGGTGGTGCGCACCGGCCGGTGCGGACCATGGTTCGGAAACGAAAAAACCCGGCTATGAGGCCGGGCTTCTCCGTTTCGAGACCTGTGTCGACGTTGCGACGTATCGGCTTAGTACGAGCCGAACTTGTAGTTCAGACCAGCGCGGACGACGGCGAACTCGCTCTCACGAGCGGTGACCGAACGGCTGAGGATGAGCGAACCGTTCGGGTTCAGCACCGAGCGCTCCGAGGGGTTACCCTTGTTCTCGAGGTTCACGTACAGACCTTCGACCTTCAGCGTCACGGCCGACGAGCGGAAGAAGTTCAGGAACGAGTCGACGGGCATGGCGTACTCGATACCACCACCAGCGGTGTAGCCGGTGCGGAAGTCGTCGCCGCCGGTGCCGCCGTCGCCGTAGGCGAAGCCGCCGGTGCCGTAGAACAGGACGCGGTCGAAGGCGTAACCGACGCGGCCACGAACCGTGCCGAAGAAGTTCATCTCATTGCCCGGGATGCGGACAGAGGTGGGGCTGGTGAAAGCGCCGGCGGCGGGGCTGATGGTGCCCGTCACGGAGCGGCTCTTGTTGCCGAAGTCGGTGTACTGGGCGTCAGCTTCGAGACCGACGACGAGGCCCGAACCCGGGGTGAACTGGTAGTTGTAGCCGACCTGGCCACCGCCGACGAAGCCTTCGAGCTCGTTACCGCCGGTGGTCGAGACGACCACGGGGGTGCGGGTGAAGGAGTTCAGCACCGAACCACCCGGCAGGGCGTAACGGTTGCTGTCGCTACCGGCGTCGAAGCCGTAACCGGCGTTGATACCGAAGTAAGCGCCCGTCCAGGTGAACACCGGCACCGGCACGAAGACCGGCGGCGCAGCGCGACGCGGAAGGTCGGCGGCGGTTGCCGCTGCAGTGAGGGCCGTGAAGGCCGCGAAAGAGGTGAGAAGCTTTTTCATCGTTGATCCCCAGCGAGTTGCCCGATCCACAATCAAACTAGTCGATTTCGGGCAGTCGAGATGTAGCGCAGGAGCCACACTCGATATCCGATGCCACAAGTGTGGCCGGTCCGGTGAAAAGCGGGGATTGTCGCGATGTGTCGTCCGCCGATCCTAAGCAAGGACGCTGTGTTCGTCACGTCCCGCCGATGCCGGAGACCCTCGTCCGGCATGGTTGTCCAAGACAAACGATGCGGTAACCCTGTTCGACGAGGGCAAGGACTCGTCCGGCAGAATCACTTGCCTTCCGCCAGGAGACCGCCTCCCACCCGACGCGATCAGGTCGGAGGCGTACCGTTGGCGGTGAGGACGTTGCCCGCGAGATAGAGCGAACCGCAGATCAGGATACGCGGCGGCCGCTCGAAGGCGATGTCGGAGAGGCTCTCCAGGGCGGCCTCGACGCTGGAGGCCACATAGGCGGTGAGCCCCACATCGGCGGCGATCTGGGCGACCTCCTCGGCCGGCCGCGCCGCCATCTGGCCTCCGATCGGGACCGCGATCAGGTGCCGCGCCAGCCCCACGAAGTTACGCAGGAAGCCTTCCGCGTCCTTCGTGCCGAGAAGGCCCACCACCAGGATCAGCGGCACGTCGCTGCGCTCGCCGAGATCCGCCATCGCGGTCGCGAGAATACGACCGCCATCGATATTGTGGCCGCCATCGAGCCAGAGCTCCGCATCGTTCGGTGCCATGTCGGACAGGCGGCCGCGGGTGAGCCGCTGGAGGCGGCCCGGCCATTCGACCTTGTTGAGGCCGGTCTCGATGGCCTCCACTCCGATATCGCCGAAACCGGCCGCGCGCAGGGCCGCGATGGCGGTGGCGGCGTTGGTGAACTGATGCCGTCCGTTGAGGCGGGGCTGGGGCAGGTCGAACAGGTCGAGCTCGTCCTGGTAGACGATGCGGCCGCGCTCGGCATGGACCGAGAAATCCTGGTTCCCGACCCGGATCGGCGTGGCTCCGATCTCCTCGGCGATGCGGCAGAGCACCGAATCCGCCTCTTTGTAATCCTGGGCGGCGATGATCGCCGGGCAACCGCGCTTGAAGATGCCCGCCTTCTCGGTCGCCACCGCTTCGACGGTGTCGCCGAGATACTCCGCATGGTCGCGCCCGATCGGCGTGACGACGGCGGCCGCGGGATTGTCGATCACGTTGGTGGCGTCGACCCGCCCACCGAGCCCCACTTCGAGCAGGAGCACGTCGGCCGGGGTCTCCGAGAACAGGAGGAAGGCCGCGGCGGTGGTGATCTCGAACACCGTGATCGGCTCGCCCGCATTGGATGCCTCGCAGCGGGCGAGGGCGTCGGCGAGCTGGTCCTCGGGCACATAGCTGCCGCCCCCCACCGCACCGATGCGGATGCGCTCGTGGAAGCGCACGAGGTGGGGCGAGGTGTAGACATGCGCAGCGAGGCCGCCGGCTTCGAGAATCGCCCGCATGAAGGCGATGGTCGAGCCCTTGCCGTTGGTGCCGGCCACATGAATGACCGGAGGCAGCTTGCGTTCCGGGTGCCCGAGCCGTTCGAGCAGGCGCTGGATCCGGCCCAGCGACAGGTCGATCGTGCGAGGATGAAGGGCCAGGAAGCGGGCCATCAGCGCGTCGGAGGAATCCATGGATCGGCTCGCCGTATAGCGTGAGGGCTCAGGCCGGCTCGGCAACGGCGCCCGCGCCGGCCGGTGCCGCCGCAGGCTGGTTCATCAGCAAGCCGCAGAGTCGTGAGATCGTGTCCTTCAGGGCATGCCGGTGCACGACCTGATCGACCATTCCGTGTTCCTGCAGATACTCGGCGCGCTGGAACCCGTCGGGCAGTTTCTCGCGGATCGTCTGTTCGATGACGCGCGGCCCGGCAAAGCAGATCAGGGCGCCGGGCTCGGCGAGATGGACGTCCCCCAGCATGGCGTAGGAAGCGGTGACGCCGCCCGTGGTCGGGTTGGTGAGCACCACGATGTAGGGGAGTTTCGCCGCTTTCAGCCGGCGCACGGCCACCGTCGTGCGCGGCATCTGCATGAGCGACAGGATGCCCTCCTGCATGCGTGCGCCGCCGGAGGCCGAGAACAGAATGTAGGGCGTGCGCTTGTCCAGCGCCGTCTCGGCGCCGCGCACGAAGGCCTCACCCGCCGCCATGCCGAGGGAGCCGGCCATGAAGGCGAAATCCTGCACCGCCAGCGTCATCGGCATTCCCGAGACCCGGCCGAAGCCGATCTTGAAGGCGTCGGGCATCCCGGTCTTGGCACGGGCGTCCTTCAGGCGGTCGGCATAGCGCTTCTCGTCACGGAACTTGAGCGGGTCGGCGGCCACCTCCGGCAGGGGCACGTCGATCCAGGTGCCCTCGTCGAACATCATCTTCAGGCGCGCCTGCGCGCTCATCTTCAGATGATGCTCGGACCCCGGGATGACCCAGTGGTTTCCCTCCACCTCCTTGTGGAACACCATCTGCCCGCTATCCGGGCATTTGACCCACAGATTCTCGGGCGTCTCGCGCTTGAACAGGGTCTTGATCCTGGGGCGCACGACCTCCGAGATCCAGTTCATGGGTTCAACCATCGTCGACTGACCGTTCTTGAGGGAAGGGGTCTCGGATGAGCCGGGGATCGGCTCGCGGACGGATCGTTCCGGTGTGGTTCTCTCAGGCGGTCCGGCCGCGCACGCCCTCGGCCAGTTCGCGCACCAGTTCGCTCACCGTCTCGGCGGCGTCCCGGCCGTCCACCACCGCCCGGTGGATCACATCCACGAGGGCGGAGCCGACGACCACCCCGTCCGCGCCCTTGGCGATCGCGGCGGCCTGGACGCCCGTCCGGACGCCGAAGCCGACCACCACGGGCAGGTCCGTATGGCTGCGGATCCGGCCCACCGCCTCGGCCACCCGACCGAAATCGGGTGTCGCCGTGCCGGTGATGCCGTTGATCGACACATAATAGACGAAGCCGGCCGTGTTCGCGAGGACGGCGGGGAGGCGGCGCTCGTCGGTGGTGGGCGTCGCCAGCCGGATGAAGGCCAGTCCCTTGGCGAGCGCCGGCAGGCAGAGTTCGTCGTCCTCCTCCGGCGGCAGGTCGACGACGATGAGCCCGTCGATCCCCGCCGCGACGGCGTCGTCGAGGAACCGGTCGACGCCGTAGGCATGGATCGGGTTGTAATATCCCATCAGGATCACCGGGGTTCCGGAATTGTCCTCCCGGAAACGGCGGACGAGGTCGAGGGTCTTGACCAGATCCTGCCCGCCCGCGAGGGCGCGCAACGCCGCCGCCTGGATCGCCGGCCCGTCCGCCATCGGGTCGGTGAAGGGAAGGCCGAACTCGACGATGTCGGCGCCGGCCTGCGGCAGCGCCCGGAGCACCTTCAGGGAGGTCTCGGCATCGGGGTCGCCGGCCATGACGTAGGTCACGAGGGCGGCGCGCTTCTCCGCGCGGCAGCGGGCGAAGGTGGCCTCGATGCGTGTCTTCGTGGAACCGGCGGTGTCCGGCTGCGAAGAGGTCTCTGACGAAGAAAAGGTCATGGTGCCTGCGTCTCGCGGCCTGGCCTCGGGGGAGGGACGGCCCAGGTACAAGCCGTCGCGCCTACACCATCGCGGCCTGCCCGTGAAGCGCGGCGCGCCAAGCTGTCCGGCATCGGCTATGAGCGTGACGGCACCGATGCGGGGCGAGGGATGTCGTCCGTCGCGGCAAGGAAGCCTTAAGCTCCTTTCGAAAGCCGTCCTTCAATCTCACATGCGAATGACAGGAATGGAGTGGGAGCGGGAACCTCGGCGTCATCGCCAGTCTGCGCGGCGGTTCGCCCTGCGGCGATCCGCTCGGGCCGCCCCACGGAGAGATCGATGATCACCCTGGAGGTCGCTCTCGCCATCACCCTGTTCGCGGTCCTGGCCACGGCGAGCCTGGTCGCCCGAGGCCTGCGACGGCCGGCAGGCGACGCGTCCGAGGTCGAACGTCTCCAGGACAGCATCTGGCGGATGTCCGAGAGCGAGGAGCGCTACCGCGCGCTCGTGGAGGCGACCACCGACGTCATCGTCCAGCGGGACACGCAAGGGCGCATCACCTTCGCCAACGATGGATTCGGGCGTCTCTTCGGGGTCGAACCGCTGACGCTGCTCGGCTCGACGGCGGACCTCGAAATCCTGGACCAGGGGCCTCGGCAACAGCAATCCGACGGCGTCAGCCGTGTCGAGATGCAGGTGCGCCCCGTCGACGGCATTCCGCGCTGGTTCTCCTTCATCGAGATGCGCGTCACCGGTCCCGGAGGACGCACGCTATGGCTGCGGGCGGGCTCGGACATCACCGAACGGATCGAATCCGCCCGCTCTCTCGACGAGGCGCTCCACCGCGCCGAAGCGGCCAACGTCGCCAAGTCGCGCTTTCTCGCCACCGTCAGCCACGAGTTCCGCACGCCGTTGAACGGCATTCTCGGCATGGCCGACCTCGTCCTCGAGACCGGCCTCGATGCCGAGCAGCGGACCTACGTGGAGGCGGTGCACACGTCGGGCCGGGCCTTGCTGACCCTCATCGACGGCATCCTCGATTTCTCGCGGATCGAGGCGGGACGCCTCGACCTGTCGGCCGAACCCTTCGATCTCCGGGCGGTGGTGGAAGGCGTGGTCGAACTCCTGGCGCCCCGCGCCCAGGACAAGGGCATCGAGATCGCCATCGACGTCGCCGACGACGTGCCGTCCGAATTCATCGGCGATGCGGACCGTGTCCGGCAGATCGTGGTCAATCTCGCGGGCAACGCCATCAAGTTCACCAATCAGGGCGGGGTCGGCGTCACGGTGACATGGGTCGCGCAGGAGATCGTCCTGGCGGTCTCGGATACGGGGGCGGGTATCCCCGCCGCGCGCATCCCGATCCTGTTCGAGGAATTCGAGCAGGGCGACAACAGCGCCAGCACGCGCCATGAGGGAACCGGGCTCGGTCTCGCCATCAGCCGGCGCCTCGCCTCGCGGATGGGGGGACACATCGACGCGCGCTCGGTCGTCGGCCAGGGCAGCACCTTCACAGTCCACTTGCCCCTGCCGGTCGGCGCTGCGTCGGAGGATGCGCTGCCGCCCGTCTCGCTGCAGGGGCGGAAGATCCTGATCGTCGCCGATTCTCCCTATCAGGCGCCGTTCCTCGCCCGGCGCCTGTCCCGGTCCGGCGCGTCGGCGGTGGTGGTGCCGACCGTCGAGGCCGGGCTCGATACGCTGTCGGGCGTGCCCTTCGATGCGGTGATCGCCGATCGCGCCCTCGGCGACGCGAGCGTGCGCAGCCTCGCGGCGGAAGCCAGGCGGCGCGGCGTGCGCTGCAGCCTCATTCTGCTGTCCCCCTTCGATCGGCGGGAATTCGGTGCGCCGGGGGCGGCGGGCTTCGACAGCTACCTGATCAAGCCGGTCCGGGCGCGCTCACTGTTCGACAGGCTGCTGGCGCCGAGCTCCTCGGTGGAAGCGACCGGCCCCGCGCCGAAACCGGTGCCCGACGACGGCGCGATCCCGGCGGACAAGGACGGCGCGCGCGCGGGGGCGGGCGTCCACGTGCTTCTCGCCGAGGACAACCCGATCAACGCCCTGCTGGCCACCAGGGCTCTGGAGCGTCTCGGTGCGACGGTGGTTCTGGCGCGGGACGGGTCCGAGGCGCTGGCTCGGCTCGACCATCCCGCATCCCGGTTCGACCTCGCCCTCATCGACATCCGCATGCCGGGAATCGATGGGCTGGAAACGGCGCGGCGGCTGCGTGCCAGCGAGGCCGAGCACCATCGCGCGCCGCTCCGGCTGGTGGCGCTCACCGCCAATACCGGTCGCGAGGACGAATTGGCCGCGCGGGAGGCCGGGTTCGACGAATTCCTGGCAAAACCCCTCGACCTCAAGGCCTTGCCTGCCCTCCTCGAACGCCGTGCCGTCACCGCGGCCTGAGAGGCAATTCGCGTTGACAGGGCGCGGCGAGCGAGCGAACACGGGCCATGCGCGCACCAACCTCGCCACCATCGGATGCCGCGGCACCCGTGCCGACATCGCAGAGCAGGGATGGTCTCGTGGCCTTGGCCGTGGCGGCCGTCGTGGTGGTCACCGTCCTGATCGGCACGTTCGCGCCCTCTTCGCACGGGCGTTCAGGACCGGTTTCTCCGGCAGCCGATGCGTCCTGCGCCGAGTGGAGCGACGGCTGCACGGTCTGTCGGCGCTACGGGGAGGGGATAGCCTGCTCCATGCCGGGTATCGCCTGCGTTCCCAAAGCAGAGCTGTGCCGGCGCCATTCCGGGGGATGACCGGGTCGTCCGTTCCGATCCGCCTTCGCTTCGCGCCGAGCCCCAACGGGCGCCTCCATCTCGGGCACGCCTATTCCGCCCTGGTGAACGAGCTGTTCGCCGCGCGGCTCGGCGGCGACCTCATCCTGCGGATCGAGGATATCGATCCGGTGCGCTCGCGCCCTGACCTGATCGCCGCCATCGCGGACGATCTCGCCTGGCTCGGGATCGGGTTCGGCGGTTCCGTCCGGCGCCAATCCGAGCATTTTCCGGCCTATCGCCGTGCCGTCGACGCACTCCGCTCGCGCGGCCTCGTCTATCCCTGCTTCTGTAGCCGCGCCGCCGTGATCGCGGCCGCCGGGCCGGAGCCGCTCCGCGATCCGGACGGTGCGCCTCTCTATCCCGGCACGTGCCGCGTCCTTTCCCAGGATGAGCGGGCGTCGCATATCGCGGCCGGTCTGCCGCATAGCTGGCGGCTCGACATGAACCGCGCCCTCGCGCAGGCTCCGGGGCCGCACCGCTTTTCCTGCCTCGACGCCGGTTGCGTGGAGACGAGCCACGTCGCCGATCCCGCCCGCTGGGGCGATGCGCCGATCGCGCGGCGCGACGTGCCGACGAGCTACCACCTGTCCGTGGTGGTCGACGATGCCGCCCAGGACATCAGCCACGTGGTTCGCGGAGCGGACCTCGCGGCCTCGACCGACCTGCATGTCCTGCTTCAGGCCCTGCTCGGTCTTGAGTGCCCGGCCTATCATCACCACGCCCTGATCCTCGGCCCCGACGGGACGAAGCTCGCCAAATCGCGCGGCTCGGAATCCCTCGGCGATCTGAGGGCTCGGGGCGTCACCCCGGCGGAGATCCGCCGCCGGCTCGGATTCGGGTGAGGGGAGGGGGCTCAGCGCGGGGCGTCGCGCTGGGCCATGGCGACGCCGGCTCGGGATTTCTGCAGCGTGGTCTCGATCTGCTCGCGCTGGCGCGTGAACTCGGTGAGCATCCGCCCGTCGAGTTCGCGTCCGCGCGGCACGCGGATCTTCATCGGGTCGACGAAATGGCCGTTGATGATGACCTCGTAATGCAGGTGCGCGCCGGTGGAGAGGCCGGTGGAACCGACATAGCCGATCACCTGGCCTTGGCGCACCTTGGCCCCCGCCGTCACCCCCCGGGCGAAGCGCGACATGTGGTTGTAGGTGGTGACGTAGCCGTTGATGTGCTGGAGCTCGACCCGGCGGCCATAGCCCGAATCCCATTCCGCCTTGATGACGCTGCCGTTGCCGGCGGCGACGATGGGCGTACCGATCGGGTTGGCCCAATCCACGCCGGTATGGAGCTTGGCATAGCCGAGGATCGGATGGCGCCGGTAACCGAAGCCCGAGCGCATGATGCCGTCGGCGATGGGCTTGCGGATCAGGAATTTTTTGAGGGAGCGGCCCTGCTCGTCGAGATAATCGATGGAGCCGTCGTCCGGCGACTGGAAACGGTAGACCTTTCGCACCTCGCCGCCGAGGTTGAGCGACGCGTACAACAGTTCCGGCCGGTCGAGCGCGGCCTGACCGCCTTCCTCGTCGTACGTATAGAAGACATCGAGACTGTCGCCGCTCGCGATGCGGCGCTGGAAGTCGATGTCGTAGCTGAAGATCCGCACGATATCTTCCACGGTCGCGCGCGGCAGATCGTGCCGTGCCGCCGTCTCATAGAGGCTCTGATAGAGACGAGGGCCCGAACCGCCATCCTCGTCCTCGTCGTCGTCTCCGGATTCCGACGCGGCGGGCGCCTTGCGCGCCGCCTTGTCTTCCACCGCCTGCGCGACCGAGACGAAGGCGCCGCGATCGTTGATGGCGGCGATTCCCTCGACGCCGTTCTCGCCATACAGGACGACCCGTGTCACCTGCCGGGGATCTCCGGGCTTCGGACCCGGTGCGATCTGGACGCGGAACTGTTGGCCTTCGGCGAGGTCGCCGACGCGCGCCCGCCCGCCGAGAGCCGCGACGATCCCCTTGATCTGCTCGTCGCTGGCCTGGCCCGTGGCCTTCAGCAGCGCTTCGAGGGTCTCGCCGCGCTTGATCGCCACGTCGCGGTCTTCCACCAGCGGCGTCTCGCCCTGCCGGAGGCTCGTCTTCGCGAGATTGGTGACGTTCTCCGGCACCACGAGGACGTCGATGGACTTGAAGGGGCTCGCATCGCCGGACGGGGGGGCGATCCCGCCGAAATCCGGAGCCGCGATACCCTGCTGGAGCGCCCGCGACAACATCATTTGCGGCGCGATGGGAAGCGCCGTGCGTCGTCCGGCCTCCGCGGCCAGCCGCTTTTCCTCTTCGACCTGAGCGGTCACGGCGTCATCGCCGAGGGCGGGCGTGTTCGCCTCGATCGGCATCGTGGTGAGATCACGCTTGATGACGGTCACCTCCGCGCCGGGAGCATCGGCAGCGCTCGCTTCCGTCGCCCGTTCGAGCGGTTCGCTGGACACGAATTTCATCGGGTCGAAGCGCGGCACCTCGGCGGAGAAGACGCCGGTCGACATGGAGAGCGCCGTCGAGATCCGTACGAAAGGCCGGACCTTGATGATCTCGCGGTCTCCCAAGCGCACGGTCACCGGCGAGCGGAACGTCTGTTTGGCCGACGCGATCATCAGGTTGCGGACGAGCCGGTCGCCCTTGCGCGCGATGTTCGCGACGTCGTCGTTCGGCGCGGAGCGCACCATGATCTCCGCATGTTCCGGAACCGCGGCGAAAGAGACGTCGCCCTGTAACGACACGTAGATCGCGGCTCCGATGAGACCGGCCCCGGTCAGCCCGGTCAACGCACTGGCACAGAGCCAGCGCAGGTTGACCTCACGTCGATCGATCTGGGCGGAATCGGTGAGGAACAGATCGAGAGGCGCGTCGGCGGCTCGGCCTGGATGGGAGTCGGTGCTGTTCGTCGGAGCTCCGATCCTGAGCCGGCCGCGCGCCACGGTGTTCCCTCGCAAGCGTATCTCTTCTCTTCAGAGGGCCGGATCTCGTTTCGCGAGGGACGGCGCACCATGAGCGACGACCGATGGTATCGGCCGGTGGTCGACATGTCGAAGTCGAGCATGTCGACATTGAGGCGCCTCGGGAGAGGGAATGTTTCCATGCACGGGGGAAAGCGCGGGCGGAATGGAAGATCGCTGGGCGAAGGCTGGCGCGCCGCTCTACGTCAGAGGGGCTCCTGACCTCGGTCAATCTGGAGGCCGCGAGCGGGTGCGGGGTTCACGAAGCGGGAATCCTTGTTTGCCGGCAACGAGTTATGTTGTGGCGTCATGTGTTTGTCGCGAAAATCGATCAGCTTTG
>NZ_LMME01000007.1:0-107998 GCF_001422125.1 Methylobacterium sp. Leaf85
CATGGCGACGCAGCGCCCGTCGGTGGACGTCATCACCGGCACGATCAAGGCGAACTTCCCGACCCGGATCTCCTTCCAGGTCACGTCCAAGATCGACAGCCGCACGATCCTCGGCGAGATGGGCGCCGAGCAGCTGCTGGGCCAGGGCGACATGCTGTTCATGGCCGGCGGCGGGCGCACCACCCGCGTCCATGGCCCGTTCTGCTCGGATTCGGAGGTCGAGAGCGTGGTCGCCCACCTGAAGCGCCAGGGCCGGCCGTCCTATCTCGAAGCCGTCACCGTGGACGAGAACCCGCCCGAGGAGAAGCCGGCCAAGGCCTCCAAGGCCGACAAGGCGGCGGCCGCCGAGGCCGAAGAGATCGACGCGCCGATCTTCGATGCCGGGGCCTATGCGGGCGGCGGGATCGATGCGGGTGCCGACCTCTACGACCAGGCGGTGCAGGTGGTGATGCGGGACCGCAAGGCCTCCACCAGCTACATCCAGCGCCGCCTGCAGATCGGCTACAACCGCGCCGCCTCGATCATGGAGCGGATGGAGGTCGAGGGCATCGTCGGCCAGGCCAACCACGCCGGCAAGCGCGAGATCCTGATGGAGACCGCGCCGTCCAGCATGGGGGCGATCTCGATGTCCTCGCCGATGATGGACGACGACGACGAGTGAGCTATTCCTCCCTCCCCCTTGTGGGGAGGGACCGAGGGTGGGGGTGGCTCCGGACGAGGCGAGCCGTCTCCGGCCCCTCACCTCCACCGCATCGACGTCCCATATTCGCCACAGGCTCGGGTTCTAAGCCGGAACCCCACCCGACTTCGGAGAACGCCCCAGGATGACCGGCCGACGCCACCTTCTCGCCGCCGGCTCGCTCCTCGTGCTGGCGGCCGGCCTCCAGCCCGCGCCGGCCTCGGCGCAGGTCTCGTCCTTCCTCGACGGTCTGTTCGGCCGCAAGGAGCAGCCCGCGCCGGCCCCCGCTCCCGAGCCGGAAGCGCCACCGGCCGCTCCCGCCGCGCCGAAGAAGCCCGCGGCCCAGGCACCCAAACCCGCCAAGGACGCCAAGGCGGGGTCGGACAAGGCGGCTCCCGGCGCGAAGCCCGCCGCGAAGGCCGCGCCCTCGGACGCGCCCGCCAAGGTGGCCGCCGTCGGTGCCCCCACCGCCGCGTCCTCCATGCTCGATGCCGAGCCCGCCGCCGTGCTCGCCCAGGCCAACGCCTATTTCAACGGGATGACCACGCTCAGCGGCAACTTCGTCCAGATCGCCGGCGACGGGCGCCGCATCGGCGGCAAGCTGACCCTGGCCAAGCCCGGCCGCCTGCGCTTCGACTACGACCAGCCCTCCCCCATGGAGGTGGTGGCCGATGGCACGTCGGTGGCGGTGAAGGACCGCAAGCTGAAGACCCAGGACCTCTACTTCATCTCGCAGACGCCGCTAAAATTCCTGCTCCGCGACAAGATCGACCTCGCCCGCGACCTCACTGTGTCGGACATCGCCAACGATCCGGGCGGCATCCGCATCTCGCTCGAGGACCGGGCGACGCTGGGCGGCACCTCGAAGATCCAGCTGTTCTTCGACGCCGAGATGAAGACCCTCAGCCAGTGGCGGATCACCGATCCGCAGGGCTACCAGACCACGGTCCAGCTCTCGAACCTGCAGAAGGGCAAGGCCATCGACGGCAGCCAGTTCTTCATCAATTACGGGCGCAGCGAGGACAAGGCGATGGAGAAGCAGATCAAGGCGCAGTGATCGCGAGTGCCTCCCTTCTCCCCTTTGCGGGAGAAGGTGGCCCGCGTCAGCGGGTCGGATGAGGGGAGCGCCATTTCCGGAAAGGGGCGGCCCCTCTCCCCCCTGCTCCGCAGGCACCCTCCCCCGCACAGGGGGGAGGGTTTTTTCGCTCATCAAGCCCTGCCGATCTGTCACCGGCCTCGTTCCCCTGATCGGCTTCCCCTGACGCGGCGGGTATATGGAACGGGTGGTGTGCGGCCGGCGGCTGCTGGAGAGATCGATGACGGAAGAGCCGGACCAGACCAGTGCCGTCATTGAGGCGACACCGGGCGGCGCCGCGTTGCTGGCGTGGATGGGCGGGTCCCCGAATTTCGGCGATGCCGAACTCGTTGCCTTGACCCTCGACTGCTCCGGTCGAAATCTCCTTAAGCTCGACGTCGAGACGCGCGCGAGAGGACGGCGCGAATACGCCCGCGTCACCTTGGTCCTGACGGACATGATCGATGTCAGCCTGGCGGGATTCAGCCGTCAGAATGTGATTGGCGGTCTAAGGTTGCGATGGGCTAAGGATCGCCCGGTTCACCCGACGCATAGCTGCACGGGGCTCGGCCTCGGCGATATCGAGATCGATCTCAAACCCTGCTTTGGTGCGTTCGGGACAATTCGTGCGAGCCTCGACGCCATTGAGGTCGCTCCGAAGACTTACGACACCTGAAGCGCGACGGCCGGGGCGCCGCTCCGCCAGCGGTTCAACTCCGCGTCGATCGCATCCTGCGTGCCCCGCATGAACTCGCCCCCGCTCAATCCCGGCTTCAGGGTTTCAAGGTAGCTCACCACCACCGTTCCGGGAATGTGGCGCGAGCCGCCATGGGGCCAGTACAGGCCGGAATTCACCGCCACGGGCAGCACCGGCAGGCCGAGCTTGGCGTAGAGCAGCTCGACCCCGCGCTTGAACTGCACCGGCGCGTCGATGGTGCTGCGGGTGCCCTCCGGGAACATCAGGATCGAGCGCCCCTCCGCGATGGCCATCCGGCTCTCGTCGATCATGGTGCGCAGGGCCTGGGTGCCGTTGGCCCGGTCGATGATGATCATCGGCGAGCGGCGCAGGAACCATCCGACGATGGGGATCGCCACGAGTTCGCGCTTGGCCACGATGGCGACGTTCGGGATCAGGATGAGGAAGGCCAGGGTCTCCCAGGCCGATTGGTGGTTGGCCACGATGAGGCACGGCTCTGCGGGGATGTGGGCGCGCCCCTCCTCCACATAGGACAGGCCGACGATGTGGCGCAGGCCGAACAGGATGCCGCGCGACCACAGCCGCGTCGCCGCCCGAATCGGCTTCGTCGGGCAGCCGAGGGCCGCGAGCACCACGAGGGGAAGCGCGAAACAGGCGGTCCAGGCGGCCCAGTAGACGTTGAAGAGCGCAGAGCGGGTGCGCGACACGACGGGCGATCCTTCCTGAAACGGCGACGGCGCGTCCTTCTCGCTGATGGAACGCGGCATTTGTGCGGCGACGGGCGGGCCGATCCGGTCTATCGAAGCGGCCGATCCCGTCCCTTATCACATCTGTGAGCTAGACCCGTTGCGCCTCTCCGTCACCACCTGGAACATCAATTCGGTGCGGTTGCGCATCGATCTCGTGCTGCGGTTCCTCGCGCAAGCGAAGCCCGACGTGCTCTGCCTGCAGGAGACCAAGTGCCCGGACGACGCGTTTCCGCTGAAGGCCCTGCGGGGTTCCGGCTACGAGCACGTCGTCTTCGCCGGCCAGAAGGGCTACAACGGTGTGGCCATCCTCTCGCGCTTTCCCCTGCTCACCCGCGACGTCATGGCCTTCTGCGGTAAGCCGGATGCCCGCCACATCTCGGCGGTGCTCGGGCCGGAGGCGGGTGCGGCGGCGGGCCTCGTGATCCACAATTTCTACGTCCCGGCCGGCGGCGACGTTCCGGATGTCGAGCTCAATCCGAAATTCGCGCATAAGCTCGACTTCCTGCAAGACCTGCGTGCCTGGGGCGCACGGCGCATGGCCGGCCCGGCGATCCTGGTGGGCGACCTCAACGTGGCGCCCCTCGAACACGACGTCTGGTCGCACAAGCAGTTGCTCTCCGTGGTCAGCCATACGCCGGTGGAGACGCAGGCCCTGGAAGAACTGCGCGGGGAAGCCGGTTGGATCGACGCCGCCCGCGTGCTCACCCCGGAGCCCAAGAAGATCTACACGTGGTGGAGCTACCGCTCGCCGGACTGGTCGGCCGCCAACAAGGGGCGGCGCCTCGACCATGCCTGGATCTCGCCCGACCTCATCGGCACCGCGCGCTCCGTGGACGTGTTCCGCGAGGCGCGGGGCTGGGAGCGACCCTCCGACCACGTACCGGTGACGCTGACCCTCGACCTGTGACGGGCGGGCGCATCCTCTCCGTATGGCCGGCCGAGGAACGCAAAGCCCTGCCGATCATTGCACTTCGGACTGGCGGCCCCGGATGGGCGCCGCATCTTATTCACCGCTCCGGAGTGTCCTCCAAATGCGCAAGCTGATCCTCGCCTTCCTTCTCCCCAGGGTCGTCTCCTACCTCCGCCGCCGCTATTCCGGCCGCTCGGGTCGCCCGACTGCCTGAAGTTCGCTCCTCGCCCGTCCTCCCAGTGTGGGAGGACGGGCGGCACGCATATTCTCTTCGCGTTGCGGCCGGCCCCGCGCGCTGCTAAGTCTCCTCCTGCATCAAGAGTCGCGGCGACGCCCGACGCCAACCTGCTGATCCGAGCAAGGTGGAGCCCTCATCGACTGGAGGGGATGTGGCCGAACCGGCAACGAAACGGGTTTCGCCACGCGTCGCTTCGGCTCTCCTTTGGGACCGACGGAAGGCGCAGCGACGATGAAGTCCGAACCCCAGCAATTCGCCAGCGACAACTACGCCGGCATCTGTCCCGAGGCCTGGGCCGCCACCGAAGCGGCCAATGGCGGCTCGGTGCCCGCCTATGGCGAGGATGCCTGGACGAAGCGGGCGTCGGACGCGTTCCGCGATCTGTTCGACAAGCCGGATGCGGAGGTGTTCTTCGCCTTCAACGGCACCGCCGCGAACTCCCTGGCGCTGGCCTCCCTGTGCCAGTCCTATCACAGCGTCATCTGCTCGGCCTCGGCGCATGTGGAGACCGACGAGTGCGGCGCCCCGGAATTCTTCTCCAACGGCTCGAAACTGCTGGTGGCGGCGAGCCCGGACGGAAAGCTCACGCCGGCCCTCATCCGGGGGCTCGCGACGGGGCGCTCCGACATTCATTTCCCCAAACCCCGCGTCGTGACGATCACCCAGCCGACGGAGACCGGGCAGCTCTATACCCTCGACGAGATCCGGGCGGTTTCGGCCGCCTGCCGTGACCTCGGCCTGCGCCTTCACATGGACGGCGCGCGCTTCGCCAATGCCTGCGCCAGCCTCGGCTGTGAACCGGCGGAGATGACCTGGAAGGCGGGGGTCGACCTGCTCTGCTTCGGCGGCACCAAGAACGGCATGGCGGCGGGCGAGGCGATCCTGTTCTTCGATCCCGCCCTCGCCGAGGATTTCGGCTATCGCTGCAAGCAGGCGGGGCAGCTCGCCTCGAAGATGCGCTTCCTCACCGCGCCCTGGGTCGGAATGCTGGAGGGCGGCGCCTGGCTCCGCAACGCGGCCCACGCCAATGCCTGCGCGCGACGTCTCGCCGGGGCGGTGGCGGAGTGCCCGGGCTTTACCGCCATGTTTCCGGTGGAGGCCAACGCCGTATTCCTGAAGGCATCGCCCGAGCGACTGGACGCCTTGCGGGACAGGGGCTGGCGTTTCTACACCTTCATCGGCGGTGGCGCCCGATTCATGTTCGCCTGGGATTCCGAGCTCGAGCGGATCGACGCGCTCGTGCGGGACATCCGCGCGGTGAGCTCCGCTGTGCCGGATCGACTGTCCGCCTCCGGCTGATTCCATCCGCCCATCGGGCTGCGCTCAAGCTTCTGAGCGTCGGGGCGGTCCGGCCGCAGAACCGGCGAACGCTGTTTTCGATGCCGGTTCAGTCCGTTTTCTTCGTGTCGGGCATGCTGGCCACGAACTCCTTCACGGCGGCATCGTAGTGTTGCTTGACGAACTCCTTCGTCCCGGCGGGAACGACGGCCCAGATCACGGCGGCGACGAAGATCAGCGCCGCGACTGTGTAGGAAAAGCTCTCGAAGACACCAAGCCCCCCGAGCAGCAGGGGGATCAGGCTAAGTGCCAACGCGATAAAGGCCGAGCCAAACAAGTAATAACTTGATGCGAAAGCAATAACAGCAAATGCTATCGGTCTTCCGATCTTGATGATGATCCGGTTCATTCCACCCCCAGTCGTTTCGGAAAACCTGATTGCGCTTCTTAGTTGAGGCCGAGCCTTTATCACATTTAAGTTTGAATGCAAAAGACAGAAGCTCGAATTTGTCGCAGTGTGACCTTTGCGGCGAAATGGAGCCCGGCTCGTCGACAGACAATACGATAAATCAAGACGTTAGACTTGGAATGGCCCGAGGCGGCCTTGCGTCGTTCCGGACGCTCCGCCGAGGCGGAGCGAAGGCCCGGCATCCGTCCGGGCAGGCGCCGGGACGGGGGTGGCACGAAGCCCGGATTCGTGTATGTGTCCTCTGGCCTCGACCCGGAAACGGGCACGGGGCTAAAGCTGCTTGTGAACGCGACCGTGCTGGACGACATCCCGGCACAGGCCCCGTCGCAGGCTGAGGCGGTCTTTCTCGAAGAAAACCGTCTCGATCCGAAAACCCGTATCGAAAGGGAATGCGATGTCGATTTCGGCCGAGCGCAAGACTGCGCTCATCAAGGAATACGCGACCGGCGGCAAGGACACCGGTTCTCCGGAGGTCCAGGTGGCGATCCTCACCGAGCGGATCACCAACCTCACCGGCCACTTCAAGACCCACGGCAAGGACAACCATTCCCGCCGCGGCCTCCTGAAGATGGTCTCGCAGCGCCGCTCGCTGCTCGACTACGTCAAGCGCAAGGACGAGGCCCGCTACCGCAGCCTCATCGAGCGTCTCGGCATCCGCCGCTAAGGCGATTTTCGCGGTCCCGAGCCTGGCTCAGGGCCGCGTTTCATTGACGTCCCGCGCTGCCGGAATGGGTCTGGCCGCGCGACCATCGGGCCGCTTCGAGGCGCACTCGTCGGGGACAGGATCGCCAGGAGTTCTTCGCCGGTCCGGCGCGGAACTCCTCGCCGTCTTGCCCCTGGCGGCGCCGGGCACGCCCGACCGCAGGAAGGCATGACATATGTTCGACGTACAACGTGAAGAGCTGATCTGGGGCGACCGCAAGCTCGTCCTCGAGACGGGCAAGGTCGCCCGCCAGGCCGACGGCGCCGTGATGGCGACGTATGGCGAGACCTCGGTGCTGGCCACCGTTGTGTCCGGCAAGGAGCCCAAGGCCGGAATCGACTTCCTGCCGCTCACCGTGAACTACCAGGAGCGCGCCTACGCCGCCGGCCGCATCCCCGGCGGATACTTCAAGCGCGAAGGCCGTCCCTCCGAGAAGGAGACCCTGGTCTCCCGCCTCATCGACCGCCCGATCCGCCCCCTCTTCGTCGAAGGCTGGCGCAACGACACCCAGGTCGTCGTCACCGTCCTGACCCACGACCTCGAGAACGATCCCGACATCCTCGCCATGGTGGCGGCCTCCGCCGCCCTCACCCTGTCGGGCGTGCCCTTCACCGGCCCGATCGGCGCGGCCCGCGTCGGCTACGTCAACGGCCAGTACATCCTGAACCCGCCGGTTCCCGAGCTCGAGAACTCGACCCTGGATCTCGTCGTCGCCGGCACGCAGGACGCCGTGCTGATGGTGGAATCCGAGGCCAAGGAGCTCGACGAAGAGACCATGCTCGGCGCCGTGATGTTCGGCCACAAGCATTTCCAGCCGGTCATCGACGCGATCATCCGCCTCGCCGAGAAGGCCGCCAAGGAGCCCCGCAACTTCTCCGCGCCCGAGAACGGCGACGTGGAGCAGGCCGTCCTCGACGTGTGCGAAGCGGAGCTCCGCGACGCCTACAAGAACACCGTCAAGCAGGAGCGCTACGCTGCCGTCGACGCCGTGAAGGCGAAGGTGATCGCGGCTCTCTGTCCGGCCGAGGGTGAGCAGAGGTTCTCGCCTGAGAAGGTCAAGGCCGCGTTCAAGGAAGCGCAGTCCAAGGTCGTGCGCTGGAACATCCTCGACACGGGCTCCCGCATCGACGGACGCGACGTCCGCACCGTGCGGCCGATCGTGTCCCAGGTCGGCGTGCTGCCCCGCGCCCACGGTTCGTCGCTGTTCACCCGCGGCGAGACCCAGGCCCTCGTGGTCGCCACCCTCGGCACCGGCGAGGACGAGCAGTTCATCGACGCGCTGGAAGGCACCTACAAGGAGACCTTCCTGCTGCACTACAACTTCCCTCCCTACTCGGTGGGCGAGACCGGCCGCATGGGCTCCCCGGGCCGTCGCGAGATCGGCCACGGCAAGCTCGCCTGGCGCGCCGTGCATCCCGTGCTGCCGCCGGCCCACGAGTTCCCGTACACGATCCGCGTCGTGTCCGAGATCACCGAGTCGAACGGCTCGTCCTCGATGGCCTCCGTCTGCGGCGCCTCGCTGTCGCTGATGGATGCCGGCGTGCCCCTGCGCCGTCCGGTGGCCGGCATCGCCATGGGCCTCATCCTCGAGGGTGAGCGCTACGCCGTGCTGTCCGACATCCTCGGCGACGAGGATCATCTGGGCGACATGGACTTCAAGGTGGCGGGCACGGAAGCCGGCATCACCTCGCTGCAGATGGACATCAAGATCGCCGGCATCACCGAGGAGATCATGAAGGTCGCCCTGCATCAGGCGCAGGAAGGCCGCGTCCACATCCTCGGCGAGATGGCCAAGGCCCTCACCGATGCCCGTCCCGAGCTCGGCGAATACGCGCCCCGCATCGAGACCATGCAGATCCCCACCGACAAGATCCGGGAAGTGATCGGCACCGGCGGCAAGGTGATCCGCGAGATCGTCGAGAAGACCGGCGCCAAGATCAACATCGACGACACCGGCACGGTGAAGATCGCCTCCAGCGACGGCAAGGCCATCAAGGCCGCCTATAACTGGATCCGGTCGATTGTGGCGGAAGCCGAAGTCGGCATGATCTACGACGGCACCGTCGTGAAATGCATGGAGTTCGGCGCCTTCGTGAACTTCTTCGGCGCCAAGGACGGCCTCGTCCATATCTCGGAACTCGCCGCCCAGCGCGTCGCCAAGGTGACGGACGTCGTCAAGGACGGCCAGAAGGTCAAGGTGAAGTTCCTCGGCGCGGACGATCGCGGCAAGATCCGCCTCTCCATGAAGGTCGTCGACCAGGAGACCGGCGAGGACCTGACCGAGAAGCTCAAGGCCGAGCGCAACGCCGAGCAGGACCGCGCCCGCGGACCTCGCCAGGACGCGTAAGCCCCCTCAGCCTTCGGGGTGATCGAGAATGAAGAGCGCGGTCCCGAGAGGGGCCGCGCTTTTTCGTTTGGGGCACGGATGCCTCGGGAAGCGCGCCCATGATCGAGATGGTCGTGCCCGGTGCTCACTCCATCATCCGGTATCGTCAGAGGCGGATGGCCATGATCGTTCCGCTGCGCCCTGGGTGTGTATCGATGACATCGACCTCGACCGATGCATGAAAGTTCGGAGAGGAACGGGGCGGAGCGGAGACCTCGAAGGAGGGCTCCAGAACCCACCGCGATCTTCTGGAGCCCTCCTTCGAGGCCGCTACGCGGCGCCTCAGGATGAGGTGATTGGGTGGGACGTCTGGTGATGGCAACAGGGCCGGCCGCACATGGCCCATCCCGCCAAACCACCTCATCCTGAGGCGACGGAGCGAAGCGCAGGCCTTGAAGGAGGGCTTCAGATATCATTGCGATCCCCGGAACCCTCCCGAGGCTGCGGCGCCGCAGCTGAGGTGGAGGTGGTCTGGTGGCAGCCACGGGCACTTGCCGGCTTCGGTCAGCTCCGTACCCTCCCCTGCCTCGGCGAATCGCCGGCGACCACCGTCCCAGGGAGGCCCCATGAGCGAAGACCTCATCCTCTACACCCACCCGATGTCGCGCGGGCGGATCGTGCGCTGGATGCTGGAGGAGGTCGGGCGGCCCTACCGGGCAGAGATCCTCAATTTCACAGCGCTGAAGCAGCCGGCCTATCTCGGCATCAATCCCATGGGGAAGGTGCCGGCCCTGCGCCATGGCGAGAGCGTGGTCACCGAATGCGCCGCCATCCTCGCCTATCTCGCCGATGCGTTCCCCGACGCCGGTCTCGCACCGCCATCCGGCAGCGCGGAGCGCGGAGCGTATTACCGCTGGCTGTTCTTCGCCGCCGGGCCGGTGGAGGCGGCCGTCCTGAACACGGCGCTCGGTATCGATGTGCCGCCCGAGCGCAAGGGCATGGCCGGCTACGGCAGCATGGCCGAGGTGCTCGATACCCTGGAAGGCGCGGTCTCGGGCACGGAGTATCTCGCGGGCGGCCGGTTCAGCGCCGCCGACCTCTATCTCGGCTCGCATCTCGGCTGGGGCATGCAGTTCGGCACGATTCCGCGCCGCCCCGCCTTCGAGGCCTATATCGGCCGGCTCTATGCCCGGCCGGCGGCGTTGCGGGCGAGCGAGATCGACGACGGCCTTGTCGCCGCATCGACCCCCGCCGGTCATGCGGGGGCGTGAGGCTCACGCGTCGTAGCGCAGGGCCTCCAGCAGGGGGCGGAGCTTGTGCTTGCGGCGGTGGGTGGCGATGAGGTCCTCGATGCGGGCGGTCCAGTCGTCGATCCGCCCCGCCGCGTCGTAGGCTTGGGCGGCGCGCGCGAGGAAGGCCGCGGCGACATCGTAGCGGCCCGCTTGACCCTGATCGATGATCGCGACGGCCTTGCGTTCGGCGGTGCGGATCACCCAATCGGAATGGCGCCCATGCGCCACCTCCAGCAGGCGCAAAGTCACCGGCTCGGGCGTGTCGTAGCCCGTCGCTTCGCCGATGGCGGCGACCGCCTCGTCGATCATCCCCTCGTCGAGGAGGATCTCGATCCGGTCGGGCGCGCGGTCGGCGGCGATCAGCCCGGCGAGGAGATCGGGCTTCAGCCGGTTCCAGCCTTCCCCCGCGACCGCGCGCGCCGCCTCGTAATCCTCGCGCAGCCACTGCGCCAGGGGGAGGACCGATGCGCCGGGACGCCACGGTTGATCGTCCCTGTCGCCGGCATCGCCCCCCGCGAGGCCGAGCCCGGCCTCGGCGACGTGGAACGCCTCATCGGACCGGCCCGCCTCCATCAGCGCCCGCGCGAGGTCGAGGGCCTCGTCCGGCAGGGTGAAGCGGGCACTGCCATGCGCCACCGCCTCCGCGATCCGGCCGAGCCGCACGAGCATGGTGGCGACGCGCGCCTCGGCGCCGACGGCCCGTGCGAGGTTGAGATAGGCGTCGCCGTGGCCCCGCGCGTCGAGCACCCGCAGGCGGATCGCGGTGAGTTCGAGCTCGGTAAGGTCCTCGTCGTCCGCCGGCCACGGCCCGGTCCCGCCCTCCAAAATGGCGTTGAGCGCGGGATCGTCCCAGCCCTGCTCCAGGGCGCGGGCCGCGATGCCGAAGCCGTCCTCGACGCCGTAGTCGTAGAGCTCCGCGTCCCAGCCCTCCAGGGTGTCCACCAGCGCCTCCCGCTCGCCCCCGTCGAGGTCGGAGAGCAGCGCCGCCTCGGCCATCATCCGCCCGAGATCGTGGAAGAGGAGGTAGAACTCTTCGTCCGTCTCGTAGCCGCCGCCGAGCCAGTCCTCGATCACGGGTTCGGCCACGGCCTCGAGGATCCGCAGGGCGCTGCTTCCGTCGCCGGCCTCCATGTGCGGCACGGCCTTGTCCGCGAGGTGGCGCAGGGCGTCGGCATTGCCGCTGGGGCGATAGCCGTCCCAGAAGTCGCGGTGTCGGGAGGGGCCGGAGAGCACGGCGCGGGCGCGCGCGGCGATTGGAGCGGTGTCCACCGGCGCGCCGCCGGGGCGCAACGCGGTGGCGAGGTCCGCCTCGATCCAGCCGGTGAGGTCGGGATCCTCCTCCGCCCGCCGCAGGATCAGGTCGCGCAGGGCCTCGGCGCTCAAGGGGGCGAGAAGGGCCTCCAGCGTCGGCCGGGCGACGGCGGAGCCGGGATCGTCGGCGAGGGTGAGCAGCGCCGCCACCACATGCTTGCAGGCGCCGCCCCATTCGTAGGGGCAGGTGCAGGAAAAGGCCGTCGCCTTGCCCCGCGCGAGGCGGATGCTCACCCGGTAGGGGTCGATCTCGCTCCCCGCCACGGCGGCGGTGAGGGTGTCGCCGCGCATCACGAGGTCGGAGACCGCGCCCCGGCGCCGGTACTCCTCGCCGCGCGTGAACACTTCCGGGCCGGCGAGGCGGCGGATCTCGGCCATGGATATCGGTTTGCGTGTGCTCGTACCCATCCGGCCTCCGTTCTCTCGGAACACCCATCCTCCCGCCGCGTTCGCCCCGCGACGCAACACGAGGAGTAGACTCCACCATGGCAGATCCGATGATTCCGAGCATCTTCGAGGGCGAAGCGAACCTGTCCACCACCGAGCGGGCGGTGTCCGTGGTGCTCGGCCTCGGTATCGCGGCGGCCGCCGCCCAGCCCCGGCCGAACAAGTGGTTGAGCCTCGCCGCCCTCGTGGTCGGTGCCGGCCTCGCCATTCGCGGTGCCACCGGCCACTGCCCGGTCAAGTCGGCCGGCTACATCTCCTGAACCCAAATCTCCTGAACCCAAGACACGAAAAAGGGGCGCTCCGATGGGGCGCCCCTTTTTTCATGTCCGATCTTCTGCGCGGGTCACACGACCCGCGCCCTTCGAGGCTCAGAGGGTGGTGGAGGTGCGGCTACGTTGGATGAAGCTCCAAATCGCAAGTACGAGACACGCTCCAACAATCGATGCAATCCAGCGCGCACCCTCATTCGCGCCATACCAACCAGCCTGCTGGCCAATAAAGGTCATGATGACTGCGCCGACGATTCCTAGAAGTGTGGTCATAATGAAGCCCGAGGGCTCATATTTATCGCCTGGCATAATAAATTTAGCGATTACGCCGGCGACGAAGCCAATCACGATTGTTCCGAGGATATCCAACATAGCGACCTCTCAGCTAAGCTCTGTGTGAGCGTTGAACGCGTGAGAGGGCAGGAGGTTGCCCGGTGCTTCATTGCCAGGGTGATCTACCATGAAGGCGGCACGAGTACGTACGGTAACGGTTGCCCGGACCGATGCCGGATCCCGTTTGCAAAACTTTTTAATGTATTAAAATGCGATATACGGGCACTATATGTATTTTAAGTCATTATTGCCAGAATGAGATCGAATGTTAAAAAGACCTCGATAAGCATCCACGAGAAGCGTCATTAGATGATCGGCGGTAGTGGATATCAGCGCCACGGAGATAGCAATATTCAATAGTGAAATTAGAATTATAATTGAGTAAAGTCTCTTATCATGATTTGTGGGCTTAGCAAGTTTCCATTGCCCTAGCGATATGAATATCGCCGCTGTGGGCGGTGCTAGTAGCAGTGGAAAAAATGCAAGCGTCCAAAGTGGCCACCGGTAGGGCTGGCGTTGTAAAAATCTAACAACAGCTACCGCCGACTTGAAGAGCTTTGGTCTACCCTGTCGAATGAGAACCTCGACAGCGATCACGCACCCACAATTCGTGCATATAGCGCGAGTGGGTGGAACAGGCTTTTGGCAGGCTGGACAGTTTGTCCAAGCCATCGAGTGCCGCTGATTCAGCAAGGCCAATCCCCTTAAATAGGACCGCCCATTGAGACCTGCCTCATGTAAGCAAGGTTCATCCGCTTTGCGGTTTGATATGCGTCGATCAAAGACCAAATTGATATTATCCAGCCAAGGAAGATTAACCAAAGAAATACGCATGCAAAAAACATCAGTATTCCCTTGCCGACTTGACCATTGTACATCTGCCCTGCGCCGCAGATGAGAATAGACAAAAGCAAGGCTACCCCCGGCGATTTTGCGCTGGCAACCTCAAGTCCTGCAAACAGGTTGGGTGTTTGAATTTGATTGGTGACTTGAACGACTGTTGAGCCAGCCGCCGCGCTGATAGGAGGCGGGCTTGGTTTTTGCTGTTCTCGCAAGAGGCTGGAAATCAAGGGGTCTTCTGCGGCATTGGTCCACTTCTCAGTGCCGATAAGAAGAACTTGGGAATTTGGTGTTACCCTTCCTTCGCTAATATATTCTTTGATCGTATGGCCAGTATAGGGACCGTAAGTCTGTCCGTTGATGTGAAGATGCCATTTATTGTCGAGCGGATGGGGCGGGGTATCCGGGTTTGACGCCGGACCCGAGGGATATGCTGTTACTTGACCATTCGATGGTTTGCTAAAATTGCTGTCATTATCGATGTTCATAATCAGCGGCTCTGATGTCAACGCGGAAGAATGCCTCAAGCGTGTAAGCTTGAATGTTGCCTCGGCTTCCCGTCAAGAGATGAATCCTTTGTCGGTCTCCCTCGGTGCATTACGAGTCCGGATGTTGCTGCTTGAGCACATGAGGTTGAGCGACCGATGCGCCATCTCTCAAAATCGCGTTGAGCCCATAGCTTGGCACCGGCCGTCGGGGCCGGTAGTCCTGCATGTAACGCATCGATAGAAGAGTATCCCCGCATGACCACGATCACCCGTTTCGAATCCGGCGCCCGCATGAGCCAGACGGTCACCTATGGCGACATGGTCTACCTCGCGGGTCAGGTGGCCGGCACGGTGGTGGGGGCCGGGGTCACCGCGCAGACGCAGGAGATCCTCGCCGAGATCGACCGGCTGCTCGCCCAGGCCGGCAGCGACAAGAGCCGCATCCTCTCGACCACCATTTATCTCGCCGACATCGCCACCTTCGCCGAGATGAACGCCGCCTGGGATGCCTGGGTCTCGAAGGACAACCCGCCCGCCCGCGCCACGGTGGAGGCCAAGCTCGCCGCACCCGAATACCTCGTGGAGATCGTCGTCGTCGCGGCCAAACGCACCGCCTGACGCCTGGACACGCGAGGAGCCAGCCGATGCGCCGGATCGTTTTCGTCATCCTTCTGATCGCGCTGGCGCTCAGCCTCGCCGGGTCGCTGTTCCTGGCCTTCGCCTTCCTCAATTCGGCGCAGGCTGAGGAGCAGAAGGGCCCCGAGCGCGTGGTCAACATCTACAACTGGTCGGACTATATCGACCCCAAGATGCTGGACGCCTTCACCAAGGAGACCGGCATCAAGGTCGTCTACGACACCTACGACAACAACGAGATCCTGGAGACGAAGCTGCTGGCCGGCCAGTCCGGCTACGATCTCGTGGTGCCCACCGGCCCGTTCCTGCAGCGGCTGATCAAGGCCGGCGTGTTCCGGCCCCTCGACAAGGCCAAGATCCCGAACCTGAAACACGCCTGGCCCGAGATCGCCCAGCGCCTCGCGGTCTACGACCCCGGCAACACCTACGCGGTCGATTACATGTGGGGCACTACCGGCATCGGCGTGAATCTCGGCCCCGTGCGCGAGCGCCTCGGCCCGAACCAGCCCCTCAACACCTGGACGCTGGTGCTCAACCCCTCGCTGATGGCCAAGCTGAAGGATTGCGGGGTGATGATGCTCGACAGCCCCGAGGACCTGATCCCGAGCATGCTGCCGGCCTACGGCCTCAAGCCCGACACCAAGCGCTGGGACGACATCTCCCAGGTCACCGACGCCCTGTTCAGAGTGCGCGGCGCGGTGCGAAAATTCCACTCGTCGGAATACATCAACGGGCTCGCCAACGGCGACCTCTGCCTCGCGGTCGGCTATTCCGGCGACGTGATGCAGGCCAAGAAACGCGCCGAGGAATCGAAGAACGGCGTCGAGATCGCCTATTTCATCCCGAAGGAAGGCGCGCTGATGTGGTTCGACGCCCTCGCCATCCCCAAGGACGCCCCCCACCCGGAGGAGGCCCACCGCTTCATCGACTACCTGATGCGCCCCGACGTCGCCGCCGCCAACACCAACTTCGTCGCCTACGCCAACGGCAACCTCGCCGCCAAACCCCTGGTGAAGCCGGAGATTCTTTCGAATGCCGGCATCTACCCGGACGACGCGACGATGCAGCGGCTGTTCACCAACCAGGCCTGGGATGACCGGACGCAGCGGTTCGTGACGCGGAATTGGACGCGGGTGCGGACGGGGCGGTGAAAGGAGTGGGCGGGAATGTAGTATATTGAAGCTAGCTATTAAATATTAAGCGAACACTCATTGTAGTGCATGCGAAATTATAGCTTCACCAATCTGTTTCGCCATCAAGGGAGGAACGGCGTTTCCAATTTGCCTTGCGCGCGATGCAAGAGATCCCGAAAATTTATACCAGTCGGGGAATGTCTGTAAGCTAGCAGCTTCGCGAACGCTAATTGCGCGATCCTGCGTTGGATGTCCAAAACGGCCGTTCGAATAGCTAATACAGCGAGTGGTTAGGCCGGCGGCAGGTTTTTTCCAAGACAAACGGCCATAAACATCGGAGTGCCCTTTATGAAATTTATGGCATTCCAATCGTAATGCTTCTGGCCAAGCCTCACGACCTCCGCCTTCTGGGGTATGTGCGATACGGTCCAGATTTAAGTCAGACAAACGCGCCGCTTGATGGTCAGGATCGTCGCTGTGCGTTTCCCCAGCCGCAATGCTTGGTAGCTCACCTATCCAATCCTCAACTGTCGAGGGGGATTTAAGGCCTAATCCATGACTTGCCGGAGGAAGAAAAACGCCAGCCTTTAGGCTGGCAATTAGGATAAAACGCTCGCGGGTTTGTGGAACTCCGTACCATAGCGCGGGAAGTACCCCCGATACGAAGCTGTAATTTAGACTGTTAAGTAGCGAAATGAAGCTTCTGAGAGGACCTTCATCGGGGGATACACGCTGCAATCCCGGGACATTCTCAACTAGGACATAGTCCGGCGTCCACCGTTGAACAAAACGTCCAAATTCGGACAACAGATTTCGCCTCGGATCATTAAAATCCAGATTGCGATTTTGCTTTGAAAACGGCTGGCAGGGAGCGCAGCCGCAGAATAAAATTGGTGCGCCGCCATGTGTTTTTAGGTCTAAAGCTTCTTCTGATAGACTCCGAATATCGGTCTCCAAGAAGGAGGCTCCTTTGATATTCATGCGATAGGTCGAAGCAGCATCTCGGTCACTATCTAGACCTGTAACGATCTCAAGTCCGGCCTGAGACAAGCCGCAACTTGTACCGCCGCAGCCGGAAAAAAAGTCGTATACTTTTATCATCTCAATTTTGCCGTTTGCTAGCTTCGACAAAGTCCGTGATTGAAGCCAAAACATCTATTATACCAGAATTCTCATCAGAGATACTCGCTAGCCGTCGAATTTGGGTTTGCAGAATATCAGTGCTATTTAATGGTTCGTATGGCGCAATTCCCATTTCTTTTCTCGTAAGTTCTACGAAACGCTCCTTTGGTGGGAAAGCATTTGCAACTGAATTCGATAAGTCATCTTTGGTCATATGCTCCCATATAAAGTCTTCAGGATTTGAGTCACCGGGTAAGTAACGCACGTGTTTTAGCGCCCAAGATACAAATTTTCTACGAGAGTTATTCTGTTGTGTTTCTACACGGCTTCTTTGTTCAGTGGTTCCAGTCATAATACTACCGTCGGTCTGGAACTGAATTTCTGCTCCTGCGACGATGCGAAGTATTCTCTTTAACTCTTGTGCCTCGATATTGCTAGGTACTGACGCTGGATCAATGAGGTTTTCTACCGGTCGTTTATCACCATCTAAAAATATCAAAATATCAAAACGATCTTCCAAAGCAAAAATCGGCATGTACTGGGTCCATAAAGTTTCTGCGCCGCCAGGGAAAAACTTTACATCAAATCTTTGTAGAAAAGCCTCTCCCCTTGTTCTCAAGCATTTCCTGATAAAATTCATTGCAAGCGCGTCTTCGACAATGATTGTTACTTTTTCTGGAATAGGCTCCCCCAGATAGAAAAAAGCTTCTTCAGGTGCCGAAGATTGCGTAGGTAAACGAATTTTGCCAAGAGCTGGATCAAACAAGAATGCTTTGATTGCATTATCTGGCAGCTTGCGAATTATAGCAGGTGAATGAGTGGATATAACAATCTGATGTTTTTTCGTCTTGCAGATATCGAATAAAAAGTCGACTAGACGTTCTTGAGCTCCTGGATGAAGTGATACTTCCGGTTCATCTAAAAGTATTAACGATTTTTCGGGAGAAGACGAGATTTCGATTACCAGACGTACAACAGCGAACTCTCCACTTCCTGCAAATGCTTCCGTATAATTTAAATCATCAGTTTTCAACACACAAGTACACGCTTCGATATTGAAGAAAGTATGTCTTACCCATATAATTTCTTTGTATTTTCTACCTAATATATGAGATATTACAGAAATGTCGCTTTTGGAAGCAACCTTATTCTGTCCGCCAATAATCCTATTGACGTAGTAAGTATAGCTTTTTGTTTTGGCTTCAATCGCCCGATTCAAATGCACAGATCTTTGGCGAATAAAATCCTTTCTCTCGCGCATTTCTTGCGGGGAGGCATTTTCAGTTCGGTAAAAATATTTATCAAACGCACTAAGAGATTGACGAAAATCTATATAAGTGACTTTCTTATCGATTCCATCCCACCGCGTTGTTCCAGAATTCCCCTTGGTTTTGGTGAAATCTTCCATTTTATATCTTTTTACTCGTCTTGACGGCTCCCAGTAGTCCGGGTCATCTTTCATAACCCTTGTTTTTAAAACCTCGACGATTTTTTGAGCGGATTTGTGCCTGTAGCCATAAATAAAGCAATGTTTATTGCGTGGCTCATCACTTATTGTATCAACATCAGTTGAAAACCAATAATTACCGAGGTTGCTATATTCTGGCGACCCCTGAAGTGCCCGCAGTATAGAGCTTTTATTGGTTCCGTTCGCTCCAACAAGGGCAGTTATCGGAAAATCAAAGTTTATCTCAGTAAACGGGACTAGGTTCTTATAAAAAGGGAAACGTATATGCCTTATATATGGTTCGTATAGTCCAGCTTCAAACGCTGATGCTATAGATTTAACATTATGGTTCTTTGGCATTTCATCAACTTATATTTTGAGCTAAGACTGCCTAACTGGTCATAAAACTCAACCGTCTGACCTCTACGATGTACTCTTGGTGTCCGCTTGTCTACCTGCGGTTGCTTTCTTCATTCGAAACTGGTCGTTGGCCACAGAATTTTTTTTCGAGAGATGTCGTTTATCGGTTCCCCCCACTCATGAGCAGTTCCCGGGTATGGAGATACCAGATGAAAATTTCTTGACAAAATTCCTATTCCATGCCTATATCCCCACACCTGCCGCCCAGTGAAGGGGGCCTGTCCGGTGACCGACCGGGTGGGCCGAAAGGGGCGGCGGGGCGGTGCCTGCGTCGGTGGTGTCGGTCACCATCGCCCCGGGCGGCGGCTCGCCAAGGCTGGAGGCTCGGATCGGGGCGAGGAACTGGGAGTTAAATGCCCCGGCATCGACCTCGGTCTGGGCTCCCATGACAAGGATTGCGACCCCTCCAATACGAGAGGGCGTGCGGGGCAAAGTCCGTTCGAACAGCCGGGATGGGATCGAACGACCACCACCAGAGCGCGACGCAACGCGAGGACCGCTGGAGACACCGCGACGAAAAAACAGGCCCCGGCGGGAATGCCGGAGCCTGACGGGACGCCGGGGGACCGGCAAACAATTCTAGCGCTCAATGGGTTTCGCGGCGTCCCGCGTCCCCCTTTTGGGGCTTCTTTTGGGCCATGCCCCCGGCGCTGTCGCGCGCGGGGGTGAAGGTGTGTGCGGCGCCCTCCTCCCCCTTGTGGGGAGGAGTTGGAGGTGGGGGTGGTTGGGCGACCCGCCACCGGCTTGGGAGATCGTCTCCCCGCGGAGGCTGGCGGAGCCACCCCCACCCTCGATCCCTCCCCACAGGGGGGAGGGAGGGGGCCGATCAATCCTTCAGGTCGGCCGGCACCTTGCCGCCGTTCTCCTCGAGCTTCTTGATGACCTGCTTGTGCAGCCAGACGTTCATCGTGGCCGAGTCTTCCTTGTCGCCGGTGTAGTGCAGCTCGTCGGCGAGCGACTTGCGGGCGCTGAGGCTCGAATCGATGTCGAGGAGCTTCATCAGGTCGACGATGGAGGTGCGCCAGTTCAACTGCTGCGAGTTCTTCGCGGCCATGCCGTTCAGCACGGCTTCCACGTCCACCGGCTCGCCGGGCTTGGCCGCTGCGGCGCCGCTCGTGTCGGTCGTGGCCGTGCCGGCCGGTGCGTCGGCGGGGGCGGCCTCCGCGCTGGTGCTTCCGCCACCGAACGGGTGCAGGATCTTGCTGACGATGCTGCCGAGAAAGCTCATGGCGTTGTGTCCTTGTCGTTGGCCGGCCGCGACGAAATGTGGCCGGTCTCCTGCTCTCAACGGAATCGGGCCGCGCCCGTTCCGGATCGGCGACAAGGGAATAAAGACCGTGCGGCGAAGCGTGAGCGTGGAACGCCCTCCCCGATTGCGAAGCCGGGGCCGTTCTTTCGCTCACGGGTGTTTGAAGAATGCGCGGCCTGTGGCATGGCCGGGCTCGAGGCTCCTTGCCGGGCCACCCTTCGCTCCGGAATCCGGATCTCCCGATGCGCTCTCCCCTCCCCGTCCTCGCGACGCTCCTGACGGCCTTCGTCGGGCTCGTCCTCGCCGCCCCCGCCCAGGCGCAGACCGCGCCGATTCCCATGCGGATCGGCGTCATCCCGGTCATCGGCGCCTCGCCGATCTTCGTGGCCAACGGCGAAGGCTGGCTCAAGGAGGCGGGCCTCAGCCCCACCTTCACCACCTTCGAATCCGGCCCGAACATGATCCAGGCGCTGGCATCCGGCACCATCGACGTCTACGTCGCCGGGGTCGCGCCGCTCGCCGTGGCGCGGACCAAGAACATCGACGTCCGCGTGGTCGCCTCCACGGCGGTGGAGGAGATGGTGTTCGTGGCCGGGCCCAAGCTCGCCCCGTTCTTCGCCAGCGGCGCCAGCAAGGCCGAGGCCTTTGCGCAGTTCAAAGCCAAGGAAGGCCGCCCCGCGCGGCTCGCCACCCAGCCCCTCGGCTCGGTGCCCAACACCACCCTGCAGCATTGGCTGTGGCAGGTGGCCAAGGCCGACAAGGCCAATGCCGAGGTGGTGTCCATGGGCATCGACGCCACGCAGCAGGCGATCCTCGCCGGCGCCGTGGACGGCGCCTCGATCCGCGAGCCGGCCCTCACCATCGTCCAGGGCCGCAACCCCGCGATCGCGCTGATCGCCAACGGGGCCGAGATGTTCCCCGACCAGCCGGGCACGGTGGTGGGCGTCTACGGCGCCTATGCCGACCGGAACCCCGGCGCCGTGGAATCCCTGGTGCGCTCCCTCATCCGCGCCGACACCCTGCTGAAATCCGATTCGGCCAAGGCCGCGCCCCACGTGCTCGCCGCCCTCGGCAAGGGCATCGTCGATCTCGCCACCATCCAGAAGGCCCTCACCTCCCCGGCGGCGAAATTCACCGTCGATCCGCGCGCCATCATCGTCGCCACCAAGGCGATGCAGGCCTATCAGGTCTCCATCGGCGCCCTGGAGAAGGACGTGCCCCTCGATGGGCTGTTCGACTCCCGCTACTACGAGAAGGCCATCGCGCGCTGATCGGATGACCGCCCTTCGCGCTCCCGCCCTCGCGGCTCTCGGACTCGTCGCCTTCCTCCTGTTCTGGGAGGCGATGCCTCGGCTCGGGCTGATCAACCCGGCCTTCCTGCCGCCGCCGAGCACGATCCCCGCCGCCTTCCTCAACGAGATCCGTCTCGGGGTCTGGGGCGAGGCGGTGTGGTCGAGCCTGAGCCACTACCTCGTCGGCCTTGCCGTCGGCGCCGGGGCCGGCATTGCGCTCGGCATCGTCGTGGGGATGTTCCGCGGCTTCGAGGCGCTCACCGCCTGGATCGTGCGCCTGCTGCGCCCCATCCCCGGCCTCGCCTGGGTGCCCTTCGCCATCATCTGGTTCGGGGTCCAGCCCTCGGCCGCCGTGTTCATCATCGCCATCGGCGTGTTCTGGATCGTGTTCTTTGCGACGCAGGGGGCGGTGCGGGGGGTGGACCGGGACCTCGTGGAGGTCGCCCAGGCCTTCGGTTTCCGCTCGCCCCTGGCGCGTCTCACCAAGATCCTGCTGCCGGCCGCCACGCCGGGCATCCTCGTCGGCCTGCGCACGGCGCTGGGCCAGGCCTGGATGGCGGTGGTCGCCGCCGAGATCTTCGGCGTGCCCGGCGTCGGCGCCCGCATGATGCAGGCCTCCAGCCTCCTCTCCACCGACATCGTGGTCGTCTACATGCTCACCATGGCCGGGCTCTACGGCCTGTTCGATACCGGCTTCGTCGCCCTCCAGGGCTGGCTCCTGCGGTGGCGCGCCTGATGGACCCGATCATCGACATCCGCGGCCTCAGCCTCGCCTACGAGCGCGACGGAATCCGCAACGTCATCCTGTCGGAGCTCGACCTCTCCATCGCGCGCGGGGAGTTCGTGGTCATCGTCGGCGAATCCGGTGTCGGCAAATCCACGGTCCTGCGGGTATTGATCGGCCTCGCCGAGCCCAGCGGCGGGACGGTCCGCCTCGCCACGCGCGAGGGCTGCCGCACGCCGATGGCGCTGGTGTTCCAGGACGCCCGCCTGCTGCCCTGGCGCCGGGTGATCGCCAACGTCGCCTTCGGTCTCGAGGGCAGCGGCCTGTCGAAGGCTCAGCGCCTGGCCAAGGCGCAGGAGATGCTCGCCCTCGTGGGTCTCGGCGACCTCGGCCAGCGCTGGCCGCACCAGCTCTCGGGCGGCCAGCGCCAGCGCGTCGCCATCGCGCGCGCGCTGGCCGTCGATCCGGACGTGCTCCTCATGGACGAACCCTTCTCGGCGCTGGACAGCTTCACCCGCGAGGGCCTGCAGGACGAGCTGCAGCGCATCCAGGCGACGACGGGCAAGACCATCCTGTTCGTCACCCACGATATCGACGAGGCCGTGACCCTCGCCGACCGCGTGGTGGTGCTCGCGGGCAGTCCCGGACGGGTCGCCGCCGACATGACGATCGACGTTCCCCGCCCGCGCCTGCGCCGGGATACGGCCCTCACCGACGCGGCCCGACAGCTCCGGGCGGAGCTGTCGGGGCGGTCGGCGGAATTGTGACCCTCTACGCAGGCGAGGCGTCGGCGAGGCGTTCTCTGGGGGGACGCGCCATTGCATCCCGCCGATAAAGACTGCATCGCTCCCCACCCGAGACCGCCTGGACGGTCGATCGGCAGAGAGACCCCACCATGACGCCCGACGAGATTTCAGACCTCAACCGCGCCCGCGCCAGCCTCTCGCGGCAGCGCAGCGCGCTCGCCAAGCGGATCGGCTCGAGCGAGCTCGCCGCCGCTTCCGCGGCGGAGGATTTCATGCGCATCCTGCTGGCGATCGAGGCGGTCGACCGGGCGCTGACCAATGCCGGTCAGCCGTACATGCCGCCGATCTCCAACGCGGACGCCTGAGCCATGGCCGACACAAAGGATGCCAATGGCACGAAGCTGGCGGATGGAGATTCCGTCACCCTGGTCAAAGACCTCAAGGTGAAAGGAACCTCGACCACCTTGAAGCGGGGAACGCTGATCAAAAACATCCGCATCACGGACGATCCCGACGAGATCGAGTGCAACGCCGAGAAGGTGAAGGGGCTCGTCCTGAAGACCCAGTTCCTCAAGAAGGCCTGAGATCAGTCGCCGGAGACGGCACTCGGCGCGCGGATCGGCGAGCGGCTGAGGCTGCGGATGGCACGGGAGGGGCGGCCGGACTTCTCGGCGATGGCGCGGTCCTGCTCCTCGATGAGGTGCCGGGCCGGCTCGTCCCCGTCGAGGCCTCCGAGGATCTCCATGGGAACCCGCCGGTTCGAAGCGCGGGACTCGTCCTCGTAGAGGACATCGAACAGGACGGAGCCACGCTCCTGCGGTTTCGACTTGGTACGCTTGGCCATGACGGATGCTCGGACGATGAAAACCGGGAGGGTGCCCGGTCGACGGCTCTCAAGGCAGATGTCTGGCGATCGACCCCGTGGTCCCGCCGACACCCTGCCTTCTTCGCCGTCGCCGATCGATCGGAAGGGTCGCGACCGGGCTCAGGCGCTACATGGTCCCGTCCCGACGTTAAGGCAACCCGTATCCCCTCCGGCATGGTGCGGCGCAAGGCAGCCTCCCGCATGGGCCGACCTAATGGACCGACCTGTGGCATGATGCGTGCGGATCGCCCGCTGTGACCCGCCCCGTCGGGCAGGGGGGCCGGGCGAGGCGAGGAGCCGATTGCACGATGACCGATCCGACACCGCTGACACGCTTCTCCGTCGCTCCCTTGAGCCGGATGACCCGCCAGCTCGCCAGTGTCGCAGGCGGACGGGCCGAGCCGGATCTGGTCATCACCGGCGCGCGCATCTTGTCCACCTATTCCGAGCGGATGCGGCCCGACAGCGAAGTCTGGATCACGGGCGGGCGCATCGCCGCCGTGAAGCCGACGGGAGCCTACAGGGGCGGAGCGCCACGCTATGAGGCCGGCGGCGGCATTCTGGCTCCCGGCCTGGTCGATCCCCATCTGCACATCGAGAGCAGCATGGTGACGGCTTGTGCCTATGCCGAGGCTGCGCTCCTCAATGGCACAACGACGATCGTCTGCGACAGCCACGAGATCGGCAACGTCCTCGACACGGACGGGATCGCCTGGATGCTGGAGGATGCCCGCGCGGCGCCGCTCAATATCTACCTGACGGTTCCGAGCACGGTTCCGGCCACCTCGCCGGAACTCGAGACCGCCGGCGGCGACCTCACGGCGGAGAAGATTGGCGCCCTGTTCGATGCGTGGCCGGAGGCGATCGGCCTCGGCGAGAAGATGGATTTCGTCGCCGTGGCCGAGGGCGACGAGCGGGCTCATGCCATCATCGCGGCTGCACTGCAGCGTGGGCGACCGGTCTCCGGTCACATCTACGGACGCGGCTTTGTCGGCGCCTATGCCGCCAGCGGCGTCACCGACACCCACGAGGCCATCGACCGGGACATTGCCGACGACTTGCTGGAAGCGGGATTGTGGATCTACCTGCGCGGAGGCCCGCCGACCACGCCCTGGCACAGCCTGCCCAAGGCCATCGGCACGATCATCGAACTGGGGGCCTCGGCCAAGCGGGTCTGCGTCTGTACCGACGACCGGGACGCCCAGGATCTCCTCGCCTACGGTCTCGACTGGGTGGTGCGAGAGGCCATCCGCATGGGTATTCCCCGCGAACAGGCGTGGTCGATGGGCTCGCTGCATCCGGCGACCCGGTATGGGCTCGATAGCGAGATCGGTGGCTTCGGTGGCGGTCGCCGGGCCGATCTCGTACTCCTCGACGACGATTTCATTCCGCAGACCACTTGGTACGGTGGCCGTTGCGTGGTCGAGAATCGCACGATCACGCCTCTCCTCGATGCGGCGCTCTCGCGTCCCTACCGATACCCTGCACCGGCCTATGCGACGATGCATCTGCCACTGCCCCTACCAGGCCTGGTCCCGGTGCTCCCCAAAGGCCGCTGTGTTGTCAACGCCATCCGCACCACGCTTCCCGGAATCGAACTGACCCATGAGCGGTACGACGTGACGCCTGCTTCGGATTGGCCGACGACCTTGCGGGACAACGATCTGTGCTTCGTCACCGTCATCGAGCGCCATGGCGGAGCCGGCAACGTCGCACACGGATTGCTGCGTGCCTTCGGGCTGAAGCATGGCGCGGTCGCGAGCAGTGTCGGCCACGACTCGCACAACGTGATCGTCGCGGGGCTGAACGCGGAGGATATGCGCGTCGCCATTGATGCGTTGTCGGCGATCCAAGGGGGCGTCTGCGTCGTCGAGGATGGCCAGGTGACCGCCATGGTTCCGCTGCCAGTGGCGGGACTTCTCTCGGACAAGCGCGTCGGTATCGTCGCCGAGGAAGTCCGACTGCTGAAGAAGGCCTGGGAGCGGGCCGGGTGCACGATTCCCTATATGGGGTTCAACCTGATCCCCCTCTCGGTCATTCCGGAAATTCGGATCACCGACAAGGGCATCGTATTGGTCCCAGCCATGGAGATTGTGCCGCTATTCGAACCCGTAGAGGCCTAAAACTCCTATTGGGAACCGATGCACTTCAAAGATCGTTGAGGAATCAGGTCTCAACAGCCTTTCCCATGTCGGCTTTTGCAAGCCGTAGTGTTATCGAACCGGTCAGCCGAATTGTCCGTTGAGGCGATTGGCTGGCCGTTTTGCGTTATCTTCTAGGGGCTATCGCTCCAATAGCGGGAGAGAACGCCTTTTTATGGAGTGAGTTGATGCGGAATCTTCTGACGCTCGTCGTCCTCGGCTTCGTCGGCTTCGTCCTCGTGGCGATGTTCGTCGCACCAACCCAGCCGGATCTGAAAACTTGGTACCTGAAGAATGCCTGCGAGCATCTCGATAAGGTTTCGGCGAAAATCTGCGATCCCATGCGTCAGACCGGCGGGCAAGCGCTTTAACGAGAGCTCTGTCTGCAGGCTTTTAAGCAGCCGTGATGAACCCGCTTGGCGTCCGGTATCAAGGGTAAATCCCATGAGTTGGGGGCATCTCATCACTAGATAGACCCTGCCAAGTATCAATATGATCCAACAAGGCCGGGGCGGAAACGCCGGTTCTGAGATCACCCGGATACGGGTCTGTATTCCCGCTCGATCCCGTACGAATGCTGAGCAGCAGAGACCCGCGTAACGAAACAGCTCGGCGCCAAATGATGGCGCCGAGCTGTTTCGTTAAATTCATTCAAATCATGACAATGGCCTAACGCTCAATAACCGTAGCGCCAAGCACGGCGGCGGGCGTCCCAACGACGCTCGCGACGGATTTCCTGCCGGATGGCTTTGCGACGCAAATAGCGGGCGCTGTGACCATAGCCATAGCCGTAGCCATACTGCACATGTTCCACGGCGCCCGACGGAGCGATATCCACCTTGCCGAGCGATATGGGGGCAGCCTGGGATGCTGAGGCGAAGCCGGCGCAGGCTACGAATGCCGTGAGGGCGGCAATCCGGAATGATTTCATCGCGTCGTATTCCTTCGGTCTGGAGTCAGTGGTTCAGGGCCGGGACGGGCATAGAAGGTAAAAATCGTTAACGAAACACAAACCTGCCCGTATGACCCTCAAACCAGATAGAGAGTCGCCGACGCGCGAAACACTCTGGGGCAATGGGCCTCGTTCACGATTCGGAGAGCCTCATTCACCGTAATCCGGCGGTTCAAGGCGAGTTCTTCGAGGGTCATCCACGTTGATGTCATACGTTTTTTCCCTTGCTGTCGTTCACTCAACATGCAGAGGGCCGCATTGGTTCATCGACAGGTCCGGAAGGTCGCCACCGGATGAAGCGATGTGCGGGAAGCCGACGCATCATAACCGTCTGCCAGGAGATGCGTTACAAGGCGAAAACGACGAAGGCCGCCCGAAGGCGGCCTGTCGCAGTACTATAAGTCGGTTGGATGAATTGGAGCGGGCGAAGGGATTCGAACCCTCGACCCCAACCTTGGCAAGGTTGTGCTCTACCCCTGAGCTACACCCGCTCACTATGCCGTGCCGCTGAAGGAGAAGACCCGCCGGCGGCCCCGGACCGCGTCTCTAAACAACATTATGGCGGGCGTGGCAAGGGCTGTTTTGTGGTTCTTTTGCCGGCGGGCAACTTTCTCGCTTCCTCACCACGCGGCCGCCGGGGATCGCCCATGGGCGATCTCGCCGAGGCGCTCGCGCGTGGCCCGCGTGGTCCCTTCGGGCAGGGCGTCGAGCGCGAAGAAGTCGCATTGTGCGATCTCCCGGTCGGGAAGCTTTGGTCCGAGGAGCGTGAAGGCTGGGACGACGTAGACGACGATGTGGTCGCGGCCCGTGGCAGCGGTGCTGCGGAAAAATCCGTGCAGGCGCATCGTGTCCGCTTCCTCCACCACGATCTCGGCCTCCTCCCGTAACTCCCTGACCATGGCGTCGACGGCGTTCTCGCCGATTTCGACGCCACCGCCGGGCAAGTGCCATCCCGCCACATAGGTATGGCGCACGAGGCAGACGCGGCCCCGCGCGTCGAGGGCGACGCCACGCACGCCGAGGGTCATCCCCCGGGACGCGAGGGCGCCGAACTGGAACAGCCACTGGAAGAGCGGTCGGTCGAGGAGGGTTCTGATCATACGACGATGAGGCGGATGGCGCCGAAGCCTTCGATGGCCGCCTCCATTGCCTGTCCGCGCTCGACCGCGCCGACGCCCGAAGGCGTGCCCGTGAAGATCAGGTCGCCGGGATGGAGCTCGAAATAGGTGGACAAGAGCGCGATCTGGTCGGCAATGGACCAGATCATCTCCGATAGGTCGCCGGCTTGACGGGGAATGTCGTCCACTGAGAGCACGATGGCGCCGCGCATCGGATGCCCGCGACCTTCTACCCGGTGGAGCGGTCCGATGGGGGCCGAGGCATCGGCTGACTTGGCGAGGTCCCACGGGCGGGCAAGGCGCTTTGCTTCGTCCTGAACATCGCGGCGGGTCATGTCGAGGCCGACGGCGTAGCCGTAGACGTGATCCAGCGCCTCAGTCGCGGGAATGTCCCGCCCGCCGCGTCCGAGAGCGGCCACGAGTTCCACCTCGAAATGGTAATTAGCGGTACGCGGCGGATAGGGATGATCCACCGCCTCCGAGCCCGGGACGATCTGAAGCGCGTCCGCCGGCTTCATGAAAAAGAACGGCGGCTCGCGCTCAGGATCCTTTCCCATTTCGCGGGCATGAGCGGCGTAGTTGCGCCCCACACAATAGACGCGGCGCACGGGGAAGAAGTCTTCGCTGCCGACGATAGGCAGGGCAATGCGGGGTGGGTTCGGGATCACGGACAGCATCGGTCTGGCGCCTCCTGATGGGTTTGCTCGGATCGGTTGCGGGGCAGCCCTGCGCCCTGCAAAGAGGGGTCACTATCATTATCATAGGAGGAGAGCCGCCCGCCGCCATCGTGCCGGTCCTGCCCTGACCCCTCGTGTTGCCCCTTCATCTCCTGCCCCGAGCTTTCCGTGAGCGCTTCCGCCGAATTCCTTTCTCGTCTCGCCGGTCGGTTGGGGGAGGAGCATGTCCTCACGGCGCCCGCTGACATCGCACCTCATCTCGTGGAATGGCGCGGCCTCTTCCGGGGGAGCGCAATCGCCGTCGTCCGTCCGGCCGATACCGGCGAGGTCGCCTTCGTCGTCGCGGCCTGCGCCGAAGCTGGAATCGCAATCGTTGCCCAGGGCGGCAATACCGGACTGGTGGGGGGCGGCGTGCCACAGGGCGGGATCGTCCTGTCCCTGTGTCGTCTCTCCCGCATTCGCGCCATCGACCGCCTGAGCGCCAGCATTACCGTCGAAGCCGGCGCCCTGCTCGCCGAGGTTCAGGCGGCGGCCGACGTGGAGGAAATGCTGTTTCCCCTTTCACTGCCTTCGGAAGGGTCGTGCACGATCGGCGGGAACCTCGCCACTAATGCCGGCGGGACCGGAGTCCTCGCCTACGGCAACACGCGCGATCTCGTGCTCGGCCTCGAAGTGGTGCTGGCTGATGGCCGAGTCTGGAACGGTCTGAGCGCACTGCGTAAGGACAATGCGGGCTACGACCTGAAACACCTGTTCGTCGGATCGGAAGGGACGCTGGGAATCATCACCGCGGCGGTGCTGAAGCTCTATCCCAAGCCCTCGTCGCGGGCGGTGGGTTTCGCTGGCTTGTCGTCCCCACACGCGGCTCTGACCCTTTTCGACAAGTTGAAGCGGACGGTCGGACGCGATCTCACGGCATTCGAGTTCATTCCGCGCTTCGGCCTCGACATCGTGCTGAAACATAGGCCTGGATTTCTGCGCCCCCTCACCGGCGACCATGCTGCCTACGCGCTCGTCGAGATGTCCACGACGCGCGCCGGGCCGGAGGCTTTGGGCGGCCTCGAGAAGGCCCTCGCCGCTTCGATTGAGGATGGTCTCGTTGAAGATGCAGTCATCGGATTGAGCGAGACGCAGAACGCGAACTTATGGGCGCTTCGCGAAAACCTGTCCGACGTTCAGTCACTCGAAGGCGGTTCGATCAAGCACGACGTCTCGGTACCGCTCTCGCGTCTGGCCGACTTCCTGGATACGGCGATTGCAGCCTGCGAAGCCGAAATGCCGGGCCTGCGCGTCTGCGCGTTCGGGCATTTCGGCGACGGTAACATCCACTTCAACCTCAGCCAGCCTCTCGGCATGGAGAAGGCCGCTTTCCTCAAGCATTGGGCTCGCTTCAATAGGATCGTTCACGACATTGTGCATGATATGGGCGGGTCCATCGCCGCCGAGCATGGCATCGGCCTGATCAAGCGCGACGAACTGGGCCTTTACGGCGATCCAGTGGGCCTGGACCTGATGCGTCGGTTCAAGCTCGCCCTCGATCCGCACGATCTCCTAAACCCTGGGAAGATCGTAGCAATGTCGGCAAATCCACCTCCGGCGCTTCCTCCCGAATAGGATTCGGGGCCATGACCTTGCCTTTCGGGAGCGAACCGAACGCTCATCCGCGTTTTGCACAAGCCCATTGTGCGGCGCACAAGAAAGGATCACAATCCGTCTCGCGACGCGCCATAAATCGGGTTCGAATTCCGATCTAAAGCGTTGTCGCGGTGAGAGTGCTGCTTGAGTGCGCTGCAGCGTCTTATGGGGGCGTTAACGATCTAGTCCCCTTCATGAGAGGCGGATCGCACCCTCAATGACGGCCTGCCCAGCCTGGCGACAACCATTTGCCGGCTGTGCTCTTGAATTACAGGGACCGAAGGAGACCAGACGATGCCGACCTCGCAGGCGAGAGTTCCTACTGCCGAGGCAAGCCGCTACCTGAAGCAGCTTTGCCGCCATTGGAGTCATAAGTTCCCCGTGGAGGCCACGGATGCGGCCGGTACGGTGCCGTTCGGCGAGGATCGCATTTGCACGTTCCAGGCAGAAGCCGATGCCCTGCTGATGCGTGTGGCGACCCCCGACCCGGCCGGTCTGACCCGTCTCGAAAACGTGGTGGCCGACCACCTCATGCGTTTTGCCTTCCGCGAGAATCTCGGCGAAATCACCTGGTCGCGCGCGGCCTGACCGCCCCGCGCTTGAAACCCCGCCACGAATTCCGATCTTGCTGAGCGTCGTCCCCGCAGCCTATGCGGGGTGGGGCTGAGGAGACAGGGTGATGACGACGAGCACTGGGGCTGACACGATCGCCCTCCCCTTCGACGAGCGGATCGGCCGCCTCGCCGAGGTGGCGGTCCGAATTGGGCTCGGGCTGAAGCATAGCCAGGAATTGGTGATGACCGCGCCGCTCGAAGCCGCGCCCCTCGCCCGCGCGATTACCACCGAAGCCTACAAGGCCGGCGCGTCCCTGGTGACAACCTTTTATTCCGACGATGCCGCAACCCTGGCTCGTTTCGCTCACGCGCCTGACGACGCGTTCGATACTGCGGCGGGCTGGCTTTACGGCGGTATGGCCGAAGCCTTCCGCAACGGGGCCGCGAGGCTGGCGATCGCCGGAGATGATCCATCCTTGCTGGCCGGCCAGGATTCGCAGAAGGTCGCCCGCGCCAATCGCTCGCGCTCGAAGGCCTATGTGCCGGCCCTTGAGCTTATCGCCAACTTCGCCACCAACTGGACGATCGTCTCGGCGGCGACCCGCCCGTGGGCGCGGACCGTCTTCCCGGATTGCCCGGAGGACGAGGCGCTGGCACGCCTGTGGGACGCGATTTTCGCCGCGTCCCGGGTCGACGGAGACGATCCGGTGGGCCAGTGGAAGGCGCATAACGATGCTCTCCACGCCCGCACTAAAATCCTCAATCAGCATCGCTTTGCGGCTGTGCGGTTTCAAGGGCCGGATACCGACCTCACCGTCGGTCTCGCTGACGATCACGAATGGTGCGGCGGTGCATCCGTCTCGCGCAGCGGCATCCTGTGCAATGCCAATATTCCCACCGAGGAGGTGTTCACCACGCCGCACAAGTTGCGGGTGGACGGCTATGTGGCAAGCACCAAGCCCCTGTCTTACCAGGGCACGTTGATCGACGGTATCCGGGTTCGGTTTGAAGAGGGGCGTATCGTCGAGGCAACGGCTCGCACGGGAAGCGACGTCCTCGCGCGGGTGCTCGACACGGACGAGGGTTCCCGCCGTCTCGGCGAGGTCGCCCTGGTGCCGGCCTCGTCCGCCATTTCGGCGTCCGGACTGCTGTTCTACAACACCCTGTACGACGAGAACGCCGCAAGCCACATTGCTCTGGGGCAGGCGTACAGCAAATGTTTCCTCAATGGTGGAGAAGGCTTCAGTGAGGACGACCTCGCGGCACGTGGCGCAAACCGTAGCCTGATCCATATCGACTGGATGATCGGCTCTGCCGACATTGATGTCGACGGACTTACTGCCGAAGGGCGCGCGGTACCGGTGATGCGCGCGGGGGAATGGATCGGCTGAGGCACAGAAGGCGGGAAGTGGCCGTGGCTCAGAAGCCGGGACCCTTCGTGGCACCGAGAATCCGAGCGGGATGGGCCAGCGTCCCGCTCTGGAGTACGACCACGTAACCGTCGGCATTGCCCGAGCGAACGAGGGTGCGCGGGAGTTCGAAATGCGTGGCTTGGCCCGTCCAGGCTCCGACCCTGTGCATCCCGCGCACCACGTTGACGTAATCCACCACCTGCCCCTTGTTCTCGCCGTGCGCGACGGCTGTCCGGTGCCTGCGCAGGATTGGCAGCAGCCAGACCTCGCCGGTGCCGCGTCCGGCGCCGATATCGATGGCGATACGGTCCCCCTGGTCCGTTGCCTTCACCGATACGATGAGGCCGCTCGATTGCCGTGCCGCACGAAGGCTGCGGTCCAGGAATGCCCGGTCCGACCGGACCGGGGACGGCTCGCCGTTGACGATGGCCTGGGGCGTAAAGAGCTGGCGCTCACCGTGGCTGAGAGCATAGGCGCGCTGGCGCTCGGTGAACGCCGGAATCGCGAACTCGTCCTTCCAGCCGAGATAGTCCCAGTAGGTGACCGGCAGTGTCAGGGCGATGACGTCGGGCTGCTGAGCGTACTCTCCCATCATCCGGGAGGCCTGCTGGCAGGCGCCGCAACCTTGGCTGGTGAAGAGTTCGATCACCGCGCGGGGCGGCTCGGCGCGAGCCGGACCCACCATGTGCGTCAGGACAATGGTCAGCGCAAGGAGGCTTGGCGCGGAGCGGCGCATGCGTGAAGCGGATCGGCCCATATACCTATGTGACAGCGCCTCAGCCTGGAACGGAAGACACGTTGTCTCGATGGGCCGTGGATGAGTCCGACTGTATCGGCGGGGCAACCTTGGGTTTTGGCAGCATGTTCGGGCGCCAGCGCCTGTGCATCCAGAGCCACTGGCCGGGATTGTCTCGGACCCATTGCTCCACCACGCGGGTCATCGCCTGCATCGCGCCCTGGACGTCGATCTCGCCTTTGGCATCACGGGGCAGATCGAGGGGGGGGGTGAGTTCAAGATGAAAGCGGGCATTGTCCTTGCGCACCACGCGGACACCGTGAACGGGGCATTCGTAATGCTTGGCGAGCTTGGCGAGCAAAGGGTTCACCAGAACGGGTCGGCCGAAGAACTCCACCACCACACCGCGGGTGAAATGCTGATCGATGAGCTGGCCGAGATGGCCGCCGCGTTCCACGACGCCCTGCATCGAAAATACGGCGCCTTGCCCCGCTGCCGCCAACCCGCCCATGGTCTCGCGGCGCACCTCGGCGACGAGGCGGGCTGAGGCGATGTCGTTGGGGGGGCGAAAGATCGCCGTAGCCTCAAGCCCGTAGCGAGCGGCGCAGATCGCTGGCAATTCCCAATTTGCGAGGTGGGCAGCGAAGATGAGCCCCGGCTTGCCGTCGTCGCGCAAGGCCTCGAAATGTTCGGCGCCGGCAACGGTCATCCGCTGACTCGCCGGATCGTTGGGGTCGATATCGAACAGGGTGGCGAGATGCGCGTATTCTGCCCCCGTCCGGCCGAGATTGTCCCAAGCCTGGGCCGCGAGCGCCCTGATCGCGGCCTCATCCTTCTCGGGGTAAGCAGCACGCAGATTCGCCAATGCGATACGGTTCGCCGGCAGGAACTGCCCCACCCTTCGCGCAATCGCCCCGCCGGTCCGGCTCGCCCGCTCGGTCCCCAGCATCCGCGCTAACCAGAACAGGCAGCGGACGAGCGGAATCATGGCAATCCCCGCCATCCGGGGCAGATGGCGGTTCAGGACGAGGGCAAGACGCAGCACGAGACTATCCGGAAGTGGCTATCATGCTCGTGTAGAACATTTTTTGGAGAAGTGGCAGCCTGAGGTGAATGCGAGTCATGCTTGCCCCAACGATAGGTCAGTCGATCGCCACCAGGATCTTACCGAACACCTTACGCGATTCCAGGCGTTCCAGCCCCTGTGAAAAGTCCCCGAGGGGGAGGACCGTGTCCACCACCGGCGTGATCCCGTCCGCCATCTTCGCCAGGGACTGGCGGATGTTGGCCATGGAGCACCCGAAGGAGCCGGTGATGCGGTACTGCTGCTGGAACAACTGCATCAGGTTCATAGTGGTGGAGACGCCGGAGGTGGAGCCGCAGGTGACGAGGCGGCCGCCTCGCTTGAGGCAAAGGAGCGAGCCGTTCCAAGTGTCAGGACCGACATGCTCGAACACCACATCGACGCCCTTTCGCTTAGTCAGGCGGCGAACCTCACCCTCGAAGCGTTCGTTCCGATAATTGATCACGTGATCGGCGCCGAGGGCTTTTGCCATCTCGCCTTTCCTGTCGTCACCTACCGTCGTGAACACGGTGCAGCCGATAGCCTTGGCCATCTTGATCGCGGCGGTGCCGATGCCCGAGCCACCGGCATGGACGAGGATGCTCTCGCCGGGTTCGAGCTTGGCATTGTCGAACAGCATGTGCTGAACGGTGCCGAAGGCGATCGGCGCACAGGCTGCATCGGTGAAGCTTACCCCATCGGGCACCTTTACCACGAGACGGGCCTGCATGGTGACGCGCTCGCGCGCGAACCCGTCGATATGGAAGCCCATGACGCCGGAGACGTCCTCACACAGGTTGTCGCGACCTTCCCGGCAGGCCTTGCAGCGGCCGCAGGTCTGCGCGCCGTACATCACCACGCGGTCGCCCTCGCGGAGATCCGTCACGCCCTCGCCGACGCAGACGATCTCGCCCGAGGCTTCGGCCCCCACCGTCAGAGGCATCTTGCGCTTGGCGAAGGCCATGCCGCGAAAGCCCCAGACATCGATGAAGTTCAAGCCCACGGCGCGCACGCGGATCTGAATCTCGCCCGGGCCGGGAGCGGCAGGCGGATCGACCTCGCCGAGGCGAAGGTCACGGTCACCGAAGAGTTGGAGGGCTTGCATCGGTCTCGTCTCTCGTCAGGCGCTTCGGACCCCGAGCCTCCTTCGCACCACCTCGTCCTGCGGCGCCCGCATCAGCAGGCCTCGAAGGGGGGCTCCAGGGCTCATGTGCCATCTGGAGCCCTCCTTGGAGGCCTCCGCAATAACTCCGCACCTCGGGGAAGAGGGATTGGAATGGATAGGCGGCCTTATCGACTGAAAGCCGTCCCGGCTCAATCCGGCGCAAGGTAGCGCCGCCGCGCCCAGCCGAGGATCGGGCCAGCCTTGACCCGGCACCATGTGAGGCCGCTCGGCGTCTCGTTGGTACAGCCGAAGCCGCGCAGGCGCGCCCCTTCCGGCGCTTGGCCAAGCACGGGCGCCGAGGCGTCCGGGGTCTCGCGGATGCTCAACCCGTCACCGCGCGGAAGACCGTCGACGCGGAAAGCGCCGGTCTCGGCGAAGGCGGGAACCGCTGTCAGAGCCAGCGCGAGGATGAGGCGGAAGCGCATAGGATCATCCGCCTCAGGTCCGGTGAACACCCATCATCGCCGTCAGCCCGCCATCGACCGGCAGAACCGCGCCGGTAATGTAGGCTGCGGCATCTCCCATAAGGAAGGCCACGAGCGCCGCTATTTCCTCAGGCTTGGCGAAGCGTCCCAAGGGAATCTGTTTCTCCATACCGTCACGATGCGCGGCATAGGGAGCCATCATCTCGGTGTCGATGAAGCCCGGCGCAATGACGTTGACCGTCACTCCGCGCTTGGCCGATTCGATCGCCAACGTCCGGCAATAGGAGATCAGCGCACCCTTCGTCGCCGCATAGGCAGCATTGCCCGGGTTGGCCTGTAGGGCTGCCACCGAACCGATGGAGACGATGCGGCCGGAACGTCCTCGGATCATGCCGCGCACCAGTGCCTTCGTGATCCGGGTCAGCGACCAGAAGTTCACTTGCATCGCCGCCTCGGCCTTGTCCTGAGCCATCATCGCGGCCAGCACGTCGTAAGATTGGCCGGCATTATGGACGAGGCCGTAGAACGCTTCCCCTTCCTGGGCCTCGCAGAAAACCTCCAGGGCATCGCGGTCGGCGAGGTCGAGAGGGTGGGCGGTGATCGCCCGTCCGGGATTGGCCTGGCTGAGTTCGGCCACGAGGCGCTCCGCCGCATCGCCCGAGGAGCGATAGGTGAAGGCGATGTCGTAGCCGGCATATACCAGCGCCCGCACAATTGCCGAGCCGAGGCCGGAGGCACCCCCGGTGACGAGAACGCGCCGGGTGGTTTCCGTTGTCATACGGGCTCGTCCCCAAGGACGAGGCAGGTGTTCTGCCCGCCAAAGCCGAAGGAATTGGACAGAACGCGGCTGACCCGGGCGTCGCGGGCCGTGGTCACCACGTCGAGGGAGAGGGCTGGGTCCGGCACCGCATAGTTGATCGTCGGCGGGATGCGGCCATGGGCGATGGTGAGGAGCGAGATCACCGCCTCGATGGCCCCCGCGGCGGTCAGCGTATGGCCGATCATCGACTTGTTCGACGAGATCGGCAGGGTGCGGATCCGCTCACCGAACACAGCGGCGCATCCCAATGCCTCCATCTTGTCGTTCTCCGGCGTTGATGTGCCGTGTGCATTGATCGTATCGATGGAATCCGGCTCGGTGCCGGCATCGTTTAGGGCAGCGCGGATGGCGGCGATGCCGGGCGCACCGTCTGGGCTCGACCGGGTGCGATGGAAGCCGTCGCCCTTCTCGCCGCAGCCCAGGACATAGCCGAGGATCGTCGCGCCGCGCGCCCGTGCGGATTCGGCATTCTCTAGGACCAGGGCGGCGGCCCCCTCCCCCATGACGAAACCGTCACGATTCTTGGAGAACGGCTTCGACGCCCCCTCCGGCGGATCGTTCTGGGTCGAAAGAGCAGAGAGCAGCGAGAACCGGATCAGTGATTCCGGGTTTACCGAACCGTCGGTGCCGATGCAGAGAGCCGCCTGCATCTCGCCCCGCCGGATCGCCTCGACACCGAGCTGGATCGCGGTGGCGCCGGAGGAACAGGCGGTGGAGAGCGAGATCGGCGATCCCTTGGTGCCGAACCGGTCGGCGATGTTGTCGGCTACGGTGGCGAAGATGAAGAGGTCGTGCCAAGCGTCGAACCGCCCGCTCGATGCCGCCCGCTGAAGGTCGGAATAGGTGATGTCGCCGTTCTGGCCGGACGCCTGTGCCAGGGACTGGCGCTGGGGCCATTCCATCTCCACCGGCGGTACGGCGATGAACAGTGCACCGGGGAAATCACCCTTCGCACCAATGCCGGACTGGGTGATCGCTTCCTCGGCCGCTTCCTCGGCGAAGCGCTGCGACAATGCGGGCGCCACGAGTGGGTCGGTGTCGAGGAAATCCACCGTCCCGGCGATACGGGTGCGCAGGCCATCGGTGGAAAAACGGGCGATGCTGTGGATGCCGGACCGGCCGGCGGTGAGCGCAGCCCAATTGTCGGCCTGTCCCTGCCCGAGGGACGTGACGATGCCGAGGCCCGTCACCGCGACCAATGGCCGGCCATGGCTGTCCCGGAAGCTTCGTGAATCGCGGGGAGAGGAGTTCGTCATAGCGCCGTCTTGCTATCGTTCCGACCGAACGGCCTTGAAGTTGCCCCGCCCCGAACATTCGGGCCGATCGATCACGGTTGAACCGGTCTTAGCGGAATTTCGGTGAGCTGACAGCCGCATCCCCGCGGGTCACGACATCGCGCTCAAGCGGACCACGCCCTCACCGCGGCGATGGCCAACGGTGGTGATCGCGACCTCGCGCGCCCTGCCCTCCGAGATGAGCGCGGCGGCGAGTGCGGCCCCCAACGGCGCCGTGACTTCGAGCGAGTGGCCGGTGATGTCCCCGAGGGCCGTGACGGGCACACCGGGCGCAAGTTCGCCCAGTGCCGTGCTCTCCTCGGCTGTGATTCCCTCGACGCCGGTAGCGCCCGAAATTAGCAGGTCCGGCTTGGCGCCGGCCTTTTTCCACAAGGCGGAGAGGCTGAGTTCTACGCTGCCGGTCTCGCGCCTGGGACGATCGCTCTCCACCGGAAGCAGGCGGGCAAAGATCGTCGCCTTGCGCGCGGCGGCGGTTTCGGCGGCTTCCAGCACGAGGAAGGCGGCGGTACTCCCAAGGATGAAGCCGGCCTCGCCTTCACCCTGACGCTCGAAGACCGGCCGGAAGTTGCCTTTCCGCAGATATCTGCCCAGCTCGTGCACGACCAGGACGTCGGGACGTTCCGCGCTGTAGGAACCGCCCACCAGCATCGTGTCGATCTGGCCTGAAGCGATACGGCTCTGAGCGTTGCGCAAGGCGTCGACGCCCGAAGCCTCCTCACCCATGAACGTGCGCGAGGCGCCCGTGACCCCATGGACGATGGCGATGTTGCCGGCGAGCAGGTTCGAGAGCTGTGCCAGGAAGAGGGTCGGGCGCAGGTCGTTCTGCAGGTGCTCGTTGAGATAGGCGCCCGGATCGGCCGCGTCGCGCAGGCCGGTCAGGATAGCACCGTCCACCGCCGTATCGCGCTCGCCGCCGCCGCAGGCGACGACGAGGTGCATCGCTGCCTTGAAGGCCGCGTCCTGTTTCACCCTGGCCGAGTCGAGGGCAAGCCCGGCCGCGTAGACGCCCAGGCGCTGCCACGCCTCCATCTGCCGCTGGTCCGACTTCTTGGGGATCTGTCCGTCGAGGACCAGCGCCGGGGCGGGATGGACCGGATAGGGCGCAAAGCGCTCCGTATCCGTGGCCTTTGGACTGCCCGCCGCGAAGGCTTCGAGGTGAGCGGCGATCCCCTCGCCGGCGCAGGAAACGAGGCCGATACCAGTGACGACGACGTCGCGCTGACTCATGCTGGTCTTGCTCATGCCGGAACCGCCCCGCCGGGGGGCGCCCCCGATGCTATGGCGCGATCCATCAGGCCGATCCGCCGGGCGCGCTCGCGCATGGGAGCATCGAGCCCTTCGGGAAACGGCATCGTCCGGAACCGCAGCTCCGCATCGGCCAACGGCTTGCCCTCGTGGCGGATCGAGGCCTTTGTCACCGCGTAGCCGGAGCCATCATGCTCCAGGCTCGCCTGCACGACGAGCGTCGCGCCGGGGCCGACGAAAGAGCGGAACCGCGCCTTGTCCACCGCCATCAGGAACGGCATCTGCACGAAATCGAGATGGGCGAGGAGCAGGTAACCGGACGCCTGTGCCATGGTCTCGGTGAGCAGCACCCCGGGCACCAGGGGATGGCCGGGAAAGTGACCCTCGAAGACCGGGCTCTCCATCGGCACGTGAGCCAGCGCCTCGATCCGGCCGGCGGCCTTGTCGAGACTCGTCACCGTGTCGATCATCTCGAAATATTCGAGGCGCATGGCGTCAAAGGCTCCGCTGGGGACTAGAGGCTCCGCTGGACACTCAAATGCTCGGCCCGGCCGGGCTTGCCCTTCAGGCCTTGGCGGCCTTCTCGGCCACCAGCGCGTCGATGCGGGCGCAGAGGTTCTTCAGCACGAAATACTCCTCGGCCGGCACCTTGCCCTCGTTGACCTCCTGGGTCCAACGCTCCAGCGGCAGCTTGATTCCGAATGCCTTATCCACCGCGAAGGCGATGTCGAGGAAAGCGAGCGAATCGATGCCGAGATCCTCGATGGCGTGGCTCTCGGGCGAGATGGTGTCGCGCGGGATGTCGGCGGTGTCGGCGATGATGTCCGCGACGCGGTCGAACGTAGCGGTGGTCGGCTGGTCAGACATGCGTTCTCGCCGTTTTCTTCTCTATGGCGCGCCGTGGCGGATCCGGTATCGGATCTCGTGGCGGGCGCGGCCGGTCCGAGGCTGGCGCGTGATCCCGGCGCCCCCCGGGTCGCGCAGCATGCCCCCGAAGCGGCGTCGCGCCGCTTCCGATCGAAGGCGGTCCCTTACACGAGGGGGTGGTGGCGGGCAACCTTGGCAGAAGCTCAGGCCAGGCTCGCGTCTTCGTGCGGCTGCGGGCCTCGCCGGACCATTCCGCCCTGCGATGCCTTGACCTACATGCGGACGCGGGCCTGTTCGACGTGGGTCCATCCGGCTCCTTGCCCGAAATTCGTTGAGCGTGAGGCGTGCCACGGGGCGGCAGAGGTGACGAGAATGGAACAATCTATTTCTGTCGATGCCGCGGAGCCGCCGGTGGACCATCGCAGCCGCGCCCAAGGTGGGGCACGCATCGCCCTGGTCCTGGCGCTGTCCGCCCTCGGCCTGTGGGTGCTCCACCCGTTCCTTCCGGCCCTGGCCTGGGCCGTGATCCTCGCCATCGCGCTCTGGCCGCTCTACGCGAAGGCCGAGCGGCGCTGGCCGGCCGGGGGGCACAACATCCTGCTGCCGAGCCTCTTCACCCTGGCTGTGGCGCTGGTCTTCCTGGCGCCCCTGGTGATCCTCGGCGTCCAGGCGGCACGGGAAGCCCATGACGCGATGGCCTGGGTGAAGTCGGTGGAGCAGAGCGGGATTCCAGCCCCCGAATTCCTGTCCCATCTGCCCTACGGCGCGGCCAGGGCCGGTGCCTGGTGGAACGAGAATCTCAGCCACCCGTCCGCGGGCTCCGAGATCCTGCACAAGCTCGACAACTCGACGACGATAGGCCTGACCAAGAGCCTCGGGGCTCAAGTGGTTCGCCGGGTTGTGCTATTCGGCTTCACCCTGCTGACGTTGTTTTTCCTGTTTCGCGACGGGCGGGCTGTCATCAGGCAGTCGCTGACGGCGAGTGGCCGCCTGTTCGGCCCGCGTGGCGAGCGGGTGGCGCGCCAGATGGTGGCCTCCGTCCACGGCACCGTCGATGGGCTCGTCCTGGTCGGCCTCGGCGAAGGCGTAATCCTTGGAATCGTTTACTATTTTGCGGGCGTGCCGCATCCGGTCCTGCTCGGCGCGCTGACGGCGGTGGCGGCGATGATCCCCTTCGGGGCGCCGCTGGTCTTCGGCATCGCCGCGCTGATTCTTCTCGCCGGCGGGGCGGTGATCCCGGCGGTGGTGGTGGTGGTGGCGGGCTTCGTCGTCACCTTCGTCGCCGACCATTTCGTGAGGCCGGTCCTGATCGGCGGCACCACCCGCCTGCCCTTCCTCTGGGTGCTGCTCGGCATCCTCGGCGGGGTCGAGACGTTCGGCCTGCTCGGGCTTTTCCTCGGCCCGGCGGTGATGGCGGCGCTGGTGCTTTTGTGGCGGGAATTCACCGATGGAGACGTCGCGCAGGACGCATCCCGAGGCCCGCGCGGACCGTAATTCGAGCCGCCCGCAACCGCCATGGGACGGCCGAAAAGACCGCCATCGGACGGCGTTTCCGAGAATTACGAAGCCGGCTCAGATTCCGGTGGAATGTCCGAGCCGAAAGGCCCTCCCCTGACCGGGAAGGGCCTTCCTCGCATCGTAGGCTTACGCTGCCAGGGAGCGCAGGACGTAGGGAAGAATCCCGCCGTTGCGGAAATATTCCAGCTCGTCGAGCGTATCGATCCGGCAGGTGAGCGGCACCTCTGTCTTGGTGCCGTCGGCGGAGGTGATCTCGGCGATCATGGTCTGGCGCGGCTTGATGTCGCCCGAGAGGCCGAGAAGGCTGACGGTCTCGTCACCCTTGAGGCCGAGCGATGCCCAGGACGTCTCGCCCTGGAACACCAGCGGCACGATGCCCATGCCCACGAGGTTCGAGCGGTGGATGCGCTCGAAGCTCTCCGCCACGACGGCGCGGACGCCGAGGAGCTTGGTGCCCTTGGCCGCCCAATCGCGCGACGAGCCGGTGCCGTATTCCTTGCCGGCGAAGACCACGAGCGGCGTGCCCGATTCGGCGTATTTCTGGGCGGCGTCGTAGATGTACATCCGCTCGCCCGAGGGCTGGAACAGGGTCCAGCCGCCCTCGACCACGTTGCCGTTCTCGTCCCGGACCATCTGGTTCTTGATGCGGATGTTGGCGAAGGTGCCGCGCATCATGACCTGATGGTTGCCGCGGCGGGTGCCGTACTGGTTGAAGTCCTGCACCCGGACCTGATGCTCCTGCAGGTAGGTGCCGGCCGGCGAGGCCGCCCGGATGTTGCCCGCCGGGGAGATGTGGTCGGTGGTGATGGAATCCTGGAACAGGCCGAGGATGCGGGCCTCGACGATGTCGGTGATCGGCGCTGGCGTCTTGGTCATGCCCTCGAAATAGGGCGGGTTCTGCACGTAGGTGGAGGTCGAATCCCACTTGAAGGTCTCGGCCTCGGTGACCTCAACGGCCTTCCAGTAATGGTCGCCGCTGAACACGTCGGCGTAGCGCGACTTGAACAGGGTCGAGGTGATGTTGGCCTCGATGAACTCGGCGACCTCCGCCGTGGAGGGCCAGATGTCGGCGAGATAGACCGGCTGACCGTCTGAGCCGATGCCCAGCGGCTCGGTGGTGATGTCGATCTGCATCGAGCCGGCGAGCGCGTAGGCGACGACCAGCGGCGGCGAGGCCAGGTAGTTGGCGCGCACGTCGGGGTTCACGCGGCCTTCGAAATTGCGGTTGCCGGAGAGCACGGCCGCCGCGACCACGTCGTTGTCGTTGATCGCCTTCGAGATCGGCGCCGGCAGCGGGCCGGAATTGCCGATGCAGGTGGTGCAGCCGAAGCCGACGAGGTTGAAGCCGAGGGCGTCGAGGGGAGCCTGCAGGCCCGCGCTCTCCAGATACTCGGCGACCACCTGCGAGCCCGGCGCCAGGGAGGTCTTCACCCAGGGCTTTGAACGCAGGCCCTTGGCGACGGCGTTGCGGGCGAGCAGCCCCGCGCCGATCATGACGCTCGGGTTCGAGGTGTTGGTGCAGCTCGTGATCGCCGCGATCACCACGTCACCGTGGCCGATGTCGTAATTCGCCCCCTCGACGGGGTAGCGCTTGGCGATGTCGGCGGCCTTCTTGAACTCGGTCTCCATGGACTGGGCGAAGCCCGGCTTGGCGCCATCCAGCAGCACCCGGTCCTGCGGTCGCTTGGGGCCGGCCAGCGACGGGCGCACGTCACCCATGTCGAGGGCGAGGGAATCGGTGAAGACGGGGTCCGGGGTCTGCGCGTCGCGCCACATGCCCTGGGCCTTGGCATAGGCCTCCACCAGCGCGATCCGGTCGTCGGCGCGGCCGGTCACCTTGAGGAAGTCGATGGTCTTCTGGTCGATGGGGAAGAAGCCGCAGGTGGCGCCGTATTCGGGGGCCATGTTGGAGATCGTGGCGCGGTCGGCCACCGCCATGTCGTCGAGGCCGGGGCCGTAGAATTCCACGAACTTGCCGACCACGCCCTTCTTGCGCAGCATCTGCGTCACGGTGAGCACGAGATCGGTGGCGGTGGTGCCCTCGGGCAGCTTGCCCGACAGTTTGAAGCCGACGACTTCCGGGATCAGCATGGAGAGCGGCTGACCGAGCATGGCAGCCTCGGCCTCGATGCCACCCACGCCCCAGCCGAGCACGGCCAGACCGTTGACCATGGTGGTGTGCGAATCGGTGCCGACGAGGCTGTCGGGATAGGCGAGCTCGGTGCCGTCTTCGGTCTTGGTCCACACCGTCTGCGACAGGAACTCGAGGTTGACCTGATGGCAGATGCCGGTGCCGGGGGGCACGACGGAGAAGTTGTCGAAGGCCGACTGGCCCCATTTCAGGAAGGTGTAGCGCTCGCCGTTGCGCTCGTATTCCAGCGCCACGTTGTCGGCCAGGGCCTTCGGGGTGCCGAACTCATCGACAATGACCGAGTGGTCGATGACGAGGTCGACCGGGACCAGCGGGTTGATCTTCTGGGGGTCGCCGCCCAGCGCCACCATGGCGTCGCGCATGGCCGCGAGATCCACCACGGCGGGCACGCCGGTGAAATCCTGCATCAGCACGCGCGAGGGACGGAAGGCGATCTCGGTCTCGACCTTGCCGAGATTGCCGAGCCACGCGACGGTGGCGGAGATGTCGTCCTTCTTCACCGAGCGGTCGTCCTCGAACCGCAGGAGGTTCTCGAGGATGACCTTCATCGAGAAGGGCAGCGCCGTCGCATCGGCGAGGCCGGCCTGCTCGGCATGGGGGATGGAGTAGTAGGTGTAGGATTTGTCGCCGACGGTGAGGGTCTGGCGGGAGTGAAAGCTGTCGAGTGATGCCACGGCTTGTTTCTTCCTCACGAGCGGTTGTCGAACACGCGCAGGCATGACCCGCGCCACGAAGTCGTGTTCGGCTGGAGCGCTTCTAAAAAAAAGCGCGCGCCGCTCCGGGGGTGCCCGGACAGGATGTTGCGCGACGAGCGATTTGGACGCTCGGGACTCGCGCGGCGCAGCCTGGGCCCCGTATAGAACACTTCGAAACTGGCCGCTACGCCCTGCCGTGACACGAGCGCGGGAGTGTCGGGGAGAACGTGGACGTTGGGGCACATGCGGGTTAAGCAGATCGAAGAGCCGGAGACCGCCATGATCGCCCTTCGCCTACCCCCGGATATAGAGGAGCGCCTGGAGGCACTCGCCCGCCGTACTGGCCGCAGCGCACACGACCATGCGAGCGATGCGATCTTGGATCATCTCGAGAACCTCGAGGATCTCGAATTGGCCGAGCGACGCCTCGAAGAGCATCGTCGTGGCGAGAGCGAAACGATCCCGCTGTCCGACCTGATGGCGCGTTATGGCGTGGACCATTGATTTCACGCGGACTGCAGAAAAGGATCTCGCCAAGCTCGATGATAGTGCAGCCAAGCGTATTCTGACCTTCCTGCGCCACAGAGTCTCGTCTCTGGACGACCCTCGAATGATCGGCGAAGCCCTGAAGGGCTCAAAACTCGGCGAATTCTGGAAGTATCGGGTCGGCGATTATCGCGTGTTCGCGTCGATCGAAGACAGTGCCGTCCGCATCCTCGTGGTCAGGATTGGCAATCGTCGCGAGGTCTATCGGTAGGGGCATGGTGAAAAGACCCAACTCGTCTCACGACGGGGGCCTGAACCAAGGCCCTGCCGACGGATGGACTTATCCGTGCGGCTGACCGCCACGAACCTCGCCGCCCGCCGCTCCGGCCGCCGCATCTTCTCGGGACTGTCCTTCGCGCTCGGTCCCGGCGAGGCCTTGATGGTGACGGGGCGCAACGGCGCGGGAAAATCCACCCTGCTCAGCCTGCTCGCCGGCCGGTTGAAGCCGGATGCCGGCACCATCGCGGTCGCCGATGTGGGCGAGGCGACGCTGGCCGAATGTCTCCACGTGGTCGGCCATCGCGATGGGCTGAAGAGCCCGCTGACGGCGGAGGAGAACCTCACCTTCGCCCGCGACCTCCTCGGCGCGCCCACCGCGAGCCCGGCCGAAGCGCTGAACGAACTCGGCCTCGGCCATGCCCTGCGGCTGCCGGTGGCCTACCTCTCCGCCGGCCAGCGCCGCCGCGTCGCCCTCGCCCGGCTTCTCGTCTGCCGGCGTCCGCTCTGGCTGCTCGACGAGCCGACCGCGGCCCTCGACGCCGCCTCTCAGGCCGTGCTCGCCGGATTGATGGCGCGCCACCGGGCCGAGGGCGGCCTCATCGTGGCGGCCACCCACCAGTCCCTCGGCCTGGAGGATGCCCGCGAATTGCGCATCGACGAGGCGTTGAAACCCGCACCCGCCTCGGCCGGCGCGAATGCGGCCGATTCGGAGGTGTGGTGGTGATCGGCGTGATGCGCGCCCTCATCGCCCGCGACCTGCAGCTCGCGGCCCGTGTCGGCGGCTCTGGCGCCCTGTCGCTGGTGTTCTTCCTGATGATCGTCGCCCTGGTGCCCTTCGCGCTCGGACCCGACCTCAACCTGCTCTCGCGGATCGGTCCGGCCATCCTCTGGCTCGCGGCGGTGCTCGCCACCCTGATCGGCCTCGACCGCCTGTTCCAGGCCGACGAGGAGGACGGCTCCCTCGACCTGATGACCGGTGCTCCCGCGCCTATGGAGATGGTGGTGCTCGCCAAGGTGATCGCCCATTGGCTCACCACCGGCCTGCCGCTGGCACTGGCCTCGCCGCTCTTCGGGCTGCTCGTCGCCCTCGACGGCACCGCCATGGGCGCCACCGCCCTCACCCTGCTGGTGGGCACGCCGGCCCTGACCTTCATCGGCGCGGTCGGTGCGGCGCTCACCGCATCGATCCGCCGGGGCGGCCTGATCCTCGCCGTCTTGGTGTTGCCGCTGATGATCCCGACGCTGATCTTCGGCGTCTCGGCGACCGAGGCGGCCTCCGGCGGCACGGTGCCCTTCACGACGCCCCTGCTGATCCTGTCGGCCCTCAGCCTGATCGCGGCGGTGATCGGGACCTTCGCGGCGGCCGCGGCCCTGCGCTGGTCGGAATGATCAACGCCCCTCGGCGACGGGGACGATGATTTCGTTGCGCCGCAGGAAAGGGATCGCGAAGGGCGGATCGTAGCTCAGCACGCTCGACGGACCCGTCGTCTCGCGGGCCATCTTCGCCAGGACCTGCCGGAGAACCGCCTCGCGTTGTTCGCGCGCCCTGGCGTCGAGAGTGCCGGAGAAGCGGAGCGCCGCGTAGGTCGCGGCGGGCAGCCGGGCGATGCGGACCTTCGGATCGGTGGGAACCGGCGGACCTGCCTTCGCGATGGCGGCGGGCAGGAAGAAGCGCATGACGCGCAGATCGCCGCCCTGCTCCACCGGCACGGTCATGGCAATCAGGGTGCCCTGTTCCACCGGCACCGTCATCGCGATGCGGTCGCCTCCATCATTGGCGCCGGTGATGTACCGGAACAGCCGCCGAAACGCTTCCTTATCGCCCGGTCCCGCCATGTCGGTCTCGACCGCGACACGCGGTTCGTAGCGGCGGATTTCGACGTTGCGGGGCAGTTGCTCGACCACCTCGTAGCGCGGCTGCTCGTAGGTGGCACGGATGCCGACCACGGACAGGACCGATTCCGCGAAGGTCAGGGCGTAGTAGAGGGCTTTGTCGAGCATGGCGCGGCGTCAACGCCCCATCGGCGGCCCTGTTTCCAGGCTCGCCGCCAGTCGCCGCCATTCCGTCGGCGGCGGGCCGGTCCAGCCACGGAACGCGCGGGTGAAATGGGCGGCATCGGAATAGCCGAGATCGAGGCCGGCCGGACGGTAAAGACGTGAGGACGTGCGCGAAGAAATGATCGACGCGGCTGGACTGCGCGTAACGCCCGCATTGATGCTGCACCGCACCTTGGGCTAGGTCCACGGACCATGTGGACACGTCTTGCCCATCCCGGTCACTTCCTGCGCTGGACCGGCCCCGTGATGCCCTGGCTCGCGGGGCTGTCGGCCGTGCTGCTCGCAATCGGCCTGTATCTCACCTGGTTCGTGGTCCCGCCCGACTACCAGCAGGGCGAGACCGTGCGGATCATGTACATCCACGTGCCGGCGGCCTGGCTCGGCGTGTTCTTCTACGGGTCGATGGCGCTCTCCGCCATCGGCACCCTGGTCTGGCGCCACCCCCTCGCGGACGTGGCGCAGCGCGCCGCCGCGCCGATCGGGGCGGCCTTCACCCTGATCTGCCTCGTCACCGGCTCGCTCTGGGGCAAGCCGATGTGGGGCACCTACTGGGTCTGGGACGCGCGGCTGACCTCGATGCTGATCCTGTTCCTGATCTATTGCGGCATCATCGCCCTGTGGCGCACCATCGAGGATCCGAACCGGGCGGCGCGCGCCATCGCGATCCTGACCCTGGTGGGGGCCGTGAATCTGCCGATCATCAAGTTCTCGGTGAACTGGTGGTCGACGCTGCATCAGCCGGCCTCGATCATGCGGATGGGCGGCTCCAGCATCGATCCCTCGATGCTCTACCCCCTGCTCGAGATGATCCTCGCCTTCACCCTGCTGGGGATCACGCTGCATCTCTACGCCATGCGCACGGAGATCCTGCGCCGCCGGGTCCGGGCGCTCACCATCCGCGAGGCCGAGCGTCTCGATGCCGATCCCCGTCCGGCCCGGCCCCTCGGCCAGGCGATCCGGGGAGTCTGACCGATGGCTTCCCTCGGGCCGCATGCCGGCTTCATCCTCGGCGCCTACGCCTTCACCGCCCTCGTCATCGGCGCCCTGATCTGGCGCTCGCTCAGCGATCACCGGGCGCAGAAACAGGCGCTCGCGGCCCTCCAGGGCGATGCGGGAGAGCGGGCGTGAGCGCCGCATCCTCGTCGGCACCGGTGCGCCGGTCGCTCCTCGTCATCGCGCCGCTGGTGATCTTCGCGGCGCTGGCCCTGGTGTTCTTCATCCGCCTTCGGTCCGGCGCCGACCCGGCCGCGATCCCCTCGGCGCTGATCGGGCGGCCGGTGCCGGCCTTCGCCCTGGGACCATTGCCTAACCTCGTCGGCGGCGAAGGCCAGGCCATTCCCGGCCTGTCCAGCGCCGACCTCAAGGGCCGCGTGACGGTGGTCAATTTCTGGGCGTCGTGGTGCGCCCCGTGCCAGATCGAGCATCCGCAACTGATGCGGCTGGCGCGCGAGCCGGGCGTGAACCTCGTCGGCATCGACTACAAGGACGCGCCCGAGAATGGCCGGCGTTTCCTGTCGCGCAGCGGCGTTCCGTTCCGGGCGGTGGGCATGGATTCCACCGGCCGCACCGGCATCGATTTCGGCGTCTACGGCGTGCCGGAGACCTTCATCATCGGGCCCGACGGCGTGATCCGCGACAAGCTCGTGGGGATCGTCACGGCGGAGAACTATGCCGCTGTGCTGCAGAAGATCCGGGCGGCGGAGACGATGACGGCCGCGAAGCCCTGATTCGCCGACGCGCCTGACTAGACGTCGGGCTTCGCCTCGGCCTTGCGGTCGTAGCGCATGAGGAGCGGGGTCTGCGACAGGGCGAACAGGATGGTCAGGGGCATGATGCCGACCACCTTGAAATTGGCCCAGAAGGCGTAGGTCTGCGTCCGCCAGACCACCTCGTTGATGGCGGCCAGGGCCAGGAAGAACAAGCCCCAGCGGAAGGTGAGCTTGCGCCAGCCCTCCTCCGTCAGGTCGAAGACCGAGTCGAGCACCACCGACAGCAGGGACTTCCCGAACAGCAAGCCGCCGAGGAGGATGGCGCCGAACAGGGCGTTCACGATCGTCGGCTTGATCACGAAGAACGTCTTGTCGTGCAGCGCCAGCGCCATGCCGCCGAAGACCAGCACGACGATGCCGGAGACCAGCGGCATGATCGGCAGCCGTCGCAGCAGCGCGAAATGGATGGCCAAGGCCACCGCCGTCGCCACCACGAACACCCCGATGGCCAGGAAGGTGCTGCTGTCCTCGCTCAGGCCGAACCGCGTGCCGAACGAGTTCAGCAGGAAGAACAGCACCAGCGGCCCCATTTCCAGGGCGAGCTTCGGCACCGGATCGAGATGGCGGCGCGGCGGCACGGATTCGATGGGCAGGGTCATGATCGTGAGCGGCTCGTGGTTCGGCACGCCCGGACGCAGAGCGGCGCCGGGCGGGACGCCGGATGTAGGACAGTCGCCCCGGCTTTCCTAGCGCGAGCCCTTTTCGCGCAGGTCGCCGGAGCGCCCGTCCATGAATCTAGTCCTTGTCCAACCCCGCGATGGCCCGTGCGAAATCCCGCGCGGCGAAGGGTTCGAGATCCTCGACGCCTTCTCCGACGCCGATGAAATGCACCGGCAGGCCGAACTTCGCGGCCAGCGCCACGAGGATGCCGCCCCGCGCGGTGCCGTCGAGCTTGGTCATGACGAGGCCGGTGACGTTGGCCGCCTTCGAGAACAGCTCGACCTGGCTCAGCGCGTTCTGGCCCACAGTGGCATCAAGGACGAGGAGGACGGCATGGGGGGCCTCGGCGTCGATCTTGCGGATGACGCGCAGGATCTTCTCGAGCTCCGCCATCAACCCCGTCTTGTTCTGGAGCCGGCCGGCGGTGTCGATCAGGAGCACGTCGGTGCCCTCGGTCCTGGCCCGCTGGAAGGCCTCGAAGGCGAGGCCGGCGGCATCCGCTCCTTGCGCGCCCGCCACCACCGGAACCCCGGTGCGCGTACCCCAGACCTTGAGCTGCTCGATGGCCGCGGCGCGGAACGTGTCGCCCGCCGCGAGCATCAGGCTGTGCCCCTCCCCCTTCAGCTTCAGGGCGAGCTTGCCGATGGTGGTGGTCTTGCCCGCCCCGTTGACGCCGATCATCAGGATCACGAACGGCTTCTTCGTCGTGTCGATGCTGAGGGGAATGGCGACGGGTGTCAGCGCCCGCTCCACCTCGGCCGCCAGGATGGCCCGGACGTCGTCGGGGGAGATGCCCTTCTCGTAGCGGCCCTTGCCCACGGCCTCCGAGATCCGCATGGCGGTGTCGATGCCGAAATCGGCCTGGATCAGGGCGTCCTCCAGCTCCTCCAGCGTGTCCGCGTCGAGCTTGCGCTTGGTGAAGAGGCCGGTCACCCGCTCGGACAAAGCCGACGAGGTGCGCTTCATGCCCCCGGTGAGGCGGCTCCACCAGCCGCGCTTCTCGGAGGCCGGTTCGGCTTCGGAGACCGGCTCGGGCGTGGGGGCGGGCTTTGGTGCGAAGGCGACCGTCGTGGTGTCGGCCTTCTCCGCTCCGCGCGCGGGATCGTCTCCCGCGGTGCCTGCCGGCGGGCGCTCGTCGGCGCCCGCGATGGGCTGCAGGTCCGCCCCCTCGATCTCGTCGGGGATCGTGTTCTTGTCCGGGTCGGCGGGCGCGGGCTCGCTGGGGGGCAGCGGGATCGCCGAGATGTCGTCCGCACCCGTGGCGAAGTCGGGCTGGCCTTCCGATGCCGAGGCGGGGGACGCGATGGGAGGTGAAGCCGGCTCGATCGGCGTTTCGGGTTTCGGCTCGGGCTTGGGCTCGGACTTGGACTCGGATTTGGGATCGGGCGGCTGGACCGGCACCGGCTCGGGCGGCCAGGCCTCCTCCTTCTTCCCGAACATCCGCCGCAGCAACCAGCCCGGCCTCTTGTCTTCGCTCATTCCCACTTGCTCCCTCGACCCCGCATGAGTAGCGCAGGGCGATGCCGTCAGCCGATGCCCCAGTGGAACACCGCATAACAGACATAGGCGCGCGCCTCCTCTACCGCGATGCCCTTGTCCTCGTCATCGACAAGCCGGCTGGCTTGCCCGTCCATCCCGGCCCCAAGGGCGGCGAGACCCTGACCGACCACCTCGATGCCCTGCGCTTCGGCCTGCCGCGCCGTCCCGAGGCGGCCCATCGGCTCGACCGCGACACGTCCGGCTGCCTGGCTCTCGGCCGTCACGCCAAGGCCCTGGCCCGCCTGAACAAGCTGTTTTCCGCGAGCGGCACGGTGGGGAAGACCTACTGGGCCATCGTGGAGGGCGATCCCTCGGAAGACGAGGGCCGCATCGACCTCCCCCTCGCCCGCCGCTCGGACGACCCGCGCTCGTGGTGGATGAAGACGGACCCCGCCGGTGACCCGTCGCTGACCACATGGCGCGTTCTCGGCCGCTCGCCGGACCGGAGCCTCGCCTGGCTCGCCCTCAGCCCGGTCACCGGCCGCACGCATCAGCTGCGCGTCCATTGCGCCGCCATGGGCTGGCCCATCCTCGGGGACACGATCTACGGCACCGCCCCTCGCTCGGGCGGGCCGGGGCTCCAGCTCCACGCCCGCGCGCTGACCCTGCCGCTCTACCCCAAGAAGCCGCCGATCGTGGTCGAGGCGCCTGCGCCGGGGCACATGCGGGAGCGGATGGAGATGTGCGGGTATCGGGTCGGCGCATGACGCGCGCAAGGATCGGCTGAGCTAGAGGAGCACATCCCCTCTCCCCGCACGCGGGGAGAGGGCCGCGACGACCTCGTCGTCGTCGCGGCGAGGCGGCAGCCGAAGGTGAGGGGGCGTCCGGGTGAGCCCCTATCGGATGCGCCCCCTCACCCTCGCTTCGGCTTCGCCTCTCGCTCATCGCGGACACGACAAGGTGTCCGCGATCCTCTCCCCGCGCGCGGCGAGGAGGCGCTGGCGCCGTGACATGACCCGCGAAATGGACTGGCTGGACGGCGGGCGCACATCACCTCTCCCCGCGCGCGGGGAGAGGGCCGCGACGACCTCGTCGTCGTCGCGGCGAGGCGGCAGCCGAGGGTGAGGGGGCGCGTCCGGGTAAGCCACTGTCGGACGCGCGCCCACACCCTCGCTTCGGCTTCGCCTCTCGCTCATCGCGGACACGACAAGGTGTCCGCGATCCTCTCCCCGCGCGCGGSGAGAGGCGGGCGCTGCCKGACCCTGCCGCTCTACTTCAGAAGGCCGGCCATCACTGGCGAGGCGCCGGGGCATATGCGGGAGCGGATGGAGATGTGTGGGTACGAGGCCGACGAGTAAGGCGCGAGTCCCTCCTCCCCCTTGTGGGGAGGAGTTGGAGGTGGGGGTGGTTGGGTGACCCTCAGCTTGCGGAGGCAAGCGGAACCACCCCCACTCCTAACCTCTCCCCACAAGGGGGAGAGGGACGCGCTCTGCCGACAAGTGCGGATGTGTGAAGCCGGTAGAGCCGTTGCGCTCGGATCACTCTGCCGCGATCAGCACCCGGCCGTCATGTCCGGCGATCGTCACGTCGCGGAGCTCGCCCGGAGGCGTGTCGGCTGCCAGCCGGACCGGCGTGAACCCTTCCGTGCGTCCCATCCCGCCGCGCTCGGTGAGCACGCGGTGGGTCCGGCCGACCTCTCCCGCGAGATGCGCCGTCAAGGCTGCCGCTCCCGCGTCACGAAGGCGGGCGGCGCGCTCGCGGATCACGTCTCCGGCGACGGGAGGCATGCGCGCGGCCGGCGTGTCGGGGCGCGGTGAATAGGGAAACACGTGGAGATGCGTCAGTCCGCATTCGGCCACGAGATCGAGGGAGCGGGTGAATTGCGCCTCGGTCTCGGTGGGAAAGCCGGCGATGAGGTCGGCCCCGAAGACGGCGCCCGGGCGAAGACGGCGCACGGCCTCGCAGAACCGGATCGCGTCGTCGCGGCCGTGCCGGCGCTTCATGCGCTTGAGGATCAGGTCGTCGCCGGCCTGCAGCGAGAGGTGGAAATGCGGCATCAGCCGGTTCTCGCCGGCAATCGCCTCCCAGAGAGCCGCGTCGGCCTCGATGGAATCGATGGAGGACAGGCGCAGGCGCGCGAGATCCGGCACGTGGCGCAGGATCGCCTGGACCAATCGGCCGAGGCTCGACGGCTCCGAACAATCCCGGCCGTAGGCGGTGAGGTCGACCCCGGTGAGCACGACCTCGCGCCCGCCATGGTCGACGATTCGGCGGACCTGATCGACCGCGTCCGCCAGCGTGACGGAGCGGGAATTCCCCCGGCCGAAGGGGATGATGCAGAAGGTGCAGCGATGATCGCAGCCGTTCTGGACCGGAACGAAGGCGCGGGTATGCCCGGCCACAGAGGCGATCCGCGTCGGAGCGGCGTCGCGCGCGGCCATGATGTCGTCGATGGCGAGGCGCGGTCTGACATGCGTTGCGGGCAGCCAGGTCTCGGCCCTGGTCTTGGCGTCGTTGCCGACGATCCGCGCCACTTCCGGCATCGCCGAATAGGCGTCCGTCTCCACCTGAGCGCCGCAGCCGGTGACAACGATCTCGGCCCCCGGCCGCTCGCGGGCGAGCTTGCGGATCGCCTTGCGGGCCTGGCGCCCGGCCTCCGCCGTGACGGCGCAGGTGTTGACGAGGACGAGGTCGCCGCCCGTCCCCGCCGCCTCGGCGTGGCGGCGCATCACCTCGGATTCCACCGTGTTGAGGCGGCAGCCGAAGGTCAGGGTCTCCACCGCCACTCAGTCCACCCGCGCGAAGAGCTCGGGGGACAGGAACCCCTCCCATTCGAGGGCCACGGGGCCGGTCATCAGCACGTGGTCGTCGGCGCGCCACTCGATGACGAGGTCGCCGCCGGGGAGGCTCACCGTGGCGTGGCGGCCGAGCATGCGCAGGCGCGAGGCCGCCACCAGCGTGGCGCAGGCGGCGGTGCCACAGGCCAGCGTCAACCCGGCGCCGCGCTCCCAGACCCGGAGCTTGATCGTCTCCGGTCCCGTCACCTGCGCCAGCGAGATGTTGGCGCGCTCGGGAAAGATCGGGTGGTTCTCCAGCATCGGGCCGAAGCGGCCGAGGTCGTAGCCGTCGGGATCGCTTTCGATGAAGAACACCGCATGGGGGTTGCCCATGTTCACCGCCCCCGGCGAATGCAGGACGGGCGCGTCGATGGGACCGATCTGCAGTTCGATCCGCCGCGTGTCGGGGAACGGCTCGGCCAGCGGGATCTCGTCCCACTTCAGGCGGGGGCGGCCCATGTCGACGGTGAAGGAGGCCTGCGCCTCGCGCTTCACGCCGAAGAGCCCGGCCTTGGTCTCCAGGGTGAGGCGGCCGCTCTCGGCGGGACGCGCCATGGCCGGGTCGTCGAGCATGGCGTAGGCGACGCAGCGGGTGCCGTTGCCGCAGGCGCCGGATTCCGACCCGTCGGTATTGTAGATCCGCAGATAAGCATCCGTGCCGGGCTTGCGCGGATCGTGGATGACCATGAGCTGGTCGAAGCCGGAGCGCGGGTGGCCGGCGATGGCGCGGGCCTCCTCGGCGCGCACGACCAGCTCCGTGCCGCGCAGGTCCAGCACCACGATGGCGTTGCCCGCCCCGTGCATCTTCAGGAACCGGCGGTTCTCGAGCCTCGTCATGAGCGTCTTTTGTTTCGTTGTCCGAACGGGGCATCCCGCATGCGCGGCCACCGCATATAGGCCAAAGCGCCGGGCCGCGCACGCGGGGTCCGCTCGGGGGAGCGTTGCACAAGGGACGCGCCCGTCACGTTCCTGCGCCCGATGCGGGTTGGTGCCTCGCAGGAGGGCGGCTTCCTCCCTATTTTAGGGCTTCGCGATTCAGCCGTACGATTCGTCGCGGCGTGCGATCTCCGGAGCGTTGCCTTGACCCGTCATCGTCTATTGCCGCTCGTCAGCCTCGCCGCCGCTTTGGCCGTCTCCTCCGCGCTCGCGCAGCAGCCGTCCTCGCCCGCGACCTCCTCTCCGCTGCCGACCACGACGGCGCCCGATCCGGTCAATCCCGACGCGCCGTCCCGTCCGGTGCCGACCCAGGCGCTGCCCGCCGTGCCGGCACTCACGCCGGGCCCCTCGCGCCCGACCCTGGTGGAGACCCCCGGCGACGCCAACGACGTGGACGAGGTCTCCCTGCCGCCCAAACCCGCCGCGATCCTGGCGGGGCGGGCGAGCTGGGAGGAGGCGGTGCCGGCCCTGAAGGCGGCCTTCGCGAAGATCGAGGAGGCGCTCGCCAAGGACGGGATCACCCCCGCCGGCCGGCCGCTCGCGGTCTTCGCCAAGACCGACGATGACGGTTTCCAGTTCGAGGCGATGATCCCCATCGCCTCCATGCCGAACCCGAAGCCCGCCGAGACCGGCGGCCTGCGCTTCGGCACGACCCCCAGCGGCAAGGCCCTGCGCTTCCCGCACAAGGGCTCCTACGACGAGATCGACGGCACCTACGAGACCCTCACCGCCTATCTCGACGCCAAGGACGTGGTGGTCCAGGACCGGTTCATCGAGGAATACGTCACCGACCTGAACGACAAGGCGGACGAGAAGCTCGACGTGAACATCTACGCCCTGCCGAAATAGGCGAATCGCCGCTCAGGCCGGCGGTGAGGCTTCCACGATCGCGCCGTTGTTCAGGTGGATCACCCGGTCGGCCGCATCGAAGTAGCGGTCGTCGTGGCTGATGACGATCAGGGTCCGGCCCTCACGCTTCAGGTCCGGCAGGAGCCGTGTGTAGAACAGGCGGCGGAAGGTGGGGTCCTGCTCCGCCGCCCACTCGTCGAGGACGAGGACCGGCCGTCCTTCGAGATTGGCCTGGACCAGGGCGAGGCGCTTCCTCTGCCCGGCCGAGAGATCGACGGTGGAGAAGGCCCCGTCCCGGATCGTCACCTTGTGGGCGAGATCGAGGGTCTTGAGATAGGCATCCGCCGCCGCCGGATCCGCCCCGGCGGGCAGGACGAGATCGTCGAACAGGTAATAGTCGAAGAACACCGCCGAGAAATGCTGGCGGTAGGCGTCCCGCGTCTCGTCCGTCACCGGCGCTCCGTCGAGGAACAGGGTGCCGGTCTGTGGCGGATACAGGCCGAGGATCAGCTTGATGAGGGTGGTCTTGCCCGAGCCGTTCTCGCCGACGATGAACAGGATCTCCCCCCGCCGTACGGTGAGGTCGATGGGGCCGAGGGCGAAGCCCGGCTTGCCCTCGGCGGCCGGGAAAGCGTGACTGACGCCGCGAAGCGCGATGTCACTTATCGCATGGGGTGTCCGTGCTTCCACCGATGCGAGCAGGTTCGGCTCCGAGACGGTGCGTCCGGCCGAGAATTCGGCGATGCGCTGGTAGGCGATCCGCGCCCGGCCGATCTCGGGCAGGATGGCGAGGATGTAGGTGACCGGCAGCTCGATATAGAGCAGCACCAGGACAAAGCCGGAGAGGACGGCGTTGTCGATCCCGAATGTCGCCTTGTAGGTCACGATGGCCGCGATCGTGGCGAACAGGGCCAGCTTCTTCGTCAGGTAGGAGAATTCGACGAGCGTGTTGGTCCTGAACCCGTTGCGGCGGAGCTCCTCGATGGAGGAGGCCAGGGCCCCGTCCCTCAGCCGCATCCGGCGCTCCCGGTTGAGCCGCAATTCCCTGCTGCCGTCGGTCAGGCTCTGGAAATGCTTCTGCATCGTGTCCGCCAGGGCGCGGCGCGTGCGGTAGCCGACCATGGCCCGGCGGCGCAGGATGTTCTCCACATAGCTGCCGAGGCCGAAGATCAGCAGGGTGATGGCGAAGAGCGGGGCTGACAGGGTGAGCATATAGACGAGGCAGCCGGCGGTGACGCCGCTATGGATGATCAGTCCCGACAGCATCGAGACCGTCGTCGACAGCGTGGCGGCATCGGTGTTGAGCGAAGCGAGGACCTTGTGGCGGCCGATCTGCTCGATGCGGTCGATGGGCGCCGTGAGGATCATGTCGGCGAGATCGCGGCTGAGGCCGGCGCTGATGCGCCCGCTCGCCAGGGCGCTGCCGAGCCCGGACAGGAGGGACCCGCCCACGCCGAGGAGGACGAGGCCGAGGAAGACGGGAATGAAAGTCTCGGACAGACCGCCTTCCGCATGGATGGCCGTGTTGACCTTGGCCAGCACCGTCGCCGTGGCGAGACCGCTTAAGGCGCCGATCGCCGAGGAGGCGGCCACGAGCGGCCAGATCGGGCGCAGCAGGCGCATCGCGTCCTTGCCGAGCCCGCTCAGACGATTGTCCGGTCCCGCCATTTATCCCTCCGGCTCGGCCCTGTCGCTGGCCGCTGGGCAGGCGGATACGTCAGGAACGGGATGCGCCGAAATTCGAAACACGCAGGGCGTGTCTGCGGCGAGGCCGGCTTGTCGTCGCGGTGAGGATGTGGAGAATGATCAAAGCGCCGCTTCGCGCCGGACTCAGAGTCGATCACCCGCCAGACACGATCATCCGAGCCGACCTCCTCATCCTGAGGTGCCGGAGCGTAGCGGAGGCCTCGAAGGAGCCCTCCAGTTCGCTCGGTTAGTTCTGGAGGCCTCCTTCGAGGCCGCTCCGCGGCACCTCAGGATGAGGTCAAGCCTTGGACGGACATCTTAAACAGTCGCTCAGAGCAGGCTGAGCTGCGCCGAGACACGAGAGGTCGCCCCGCGCTCCAGGGCGAGCAGCCACTTCTTCGTATCGAGGCCGCCGGCAAATCCCGTGAGGCTGCCCGCCGCGCCGATGACGCGATGGCAGGGAACCACGATGGGCAGGGGGTTGGCACCGTTGGCGGCACCCACGGCCCGGCTGGCGCTCGGACGGCCGATCCGCCTGGCCAGCGCGCCGTAACTGATCGTCTTAGCTGGCGGGATGTCCATGAGCGCGGTCCAGACCTGCCTCTGGAACGGCGTGCCGCGCGGATCGAGGTCGAGGTCGAACTGGGTGAGTTGGCCTTTGAAATAGGCGCTCAATTGCCGCCGGGCCTCGGCGAAGGCCGCGTCGTCCCGGTGCCAGTCCGCCCGGGGTGTCACCGCGCCCTTGCCGGTGGGAAAACCGATGCAACGCAGGCGCTCGTCCGCTCCCGCGAGAAGCAGCGCGCCGATGGGCGTGTCGAGGAACGTGTAGCGGGTGTCGGGCATGGCGGATCGTCTCGGGCCGGTGGGTGCGCGCCTCGGGAGACCGCCCCCGGAGGTGTCCGCCATCCTACACGGAGGGAAGCGGCCCTCCTCCCCAGCGGATCTCGGGCCTGCCCGAGATCCGTCGAGCTTGTGGGGAGGAGTTGGAGGTGGGGGTGGTTGGGTGACCCTCAGCTTGCGGAGGCTGGCGGAGCCACCCCCACTCCTAACCTCTCCCCACAAGGGGGAGAGGGACGCGCTCTGCCTGCACGAGCAGATGGGTGAAACAGGTAGGCTAGCAGGCCGAAGTACCCTACTCCGCCGCCTCGCTATAGGCGTCCACCGGTGGGCAGGAGCAGACGAGGTTGCGGTCGCCATAGGCGTTGTCGACGCGGTTGATCGGCGGCCAGTACTTGTCCATCCGCAGGCTTCCCGAGGGGAAGCACGCCGCCTCGCGGGAATAGGGCCGCTCCCAGGGGCCGATCAGGTCCGCCACCGTGTGCGGCGCGTGTTTCAGCGGGTTGTTTGCCTTGTCCATCCGCCCCTCCTCGATGGCGCGGATTTCTTCCCGGATCGCCAGCATCGCATCGCAAAACCGGTCTATCTCGCCCTTGGTCTCGGATTCCGTGGGTTCGATCATCAGGGTGCCGGCCACCGGCCAGCTCATGGTCGGCGGATGGAAGCCGCAATCGATCAGCCGCTTGGCGATGTCCTCGACGCCGATCCCGGCCGATTTCTGGAACGGCCGCACGTCGATGATGCATTCATGCGCCACCCTGCCCTGTGCCCCGGCATAGAGCACCGGATAGGCGCCCTTCAGGCGGCTCGCGATGTAATTGGCGTTGAGGATGGCCACGCGGGTGGCCTGGGTGAGGCCGCGCCCGCCCATCAGCAGGCAGTAGCTCCACGAGATCGGCAGGATCGAGGCCGAGCCGTAGGGCGCCGCCGAGACGGCCCCTTCCTCGGCCGTCCGTGGATCGGAGGGGAGGAACGGGATCAGATGCGCCTTGACGCCGATGGGGCCCATGCCGGGGCCGCCGCCGCCATGGGGGATGCAGAAGGTCTTGTGCAGGTTGAGGTGGCTGACATCGCCGCCGATATCGCCGGGGCGCGCGAGGCCCACCATCGCGTTGAGGTTGGCCCCGTCGAGATAGACCTGGCCGCCATGGGCATGGACGATGTCGCAGATCTCGCGGACCCGAACCTCGAACACCCCATGGGTCGACGGGTAGGTGATCATGCAGGCCGCGAGGTTTTCGCCGTGCAACTCGGCCTTCCGCGAAAAGTCCTCCACGTCGATGTTGCCGTGCTGGTCGGCGCCGACCACGACCACGCTCATGCCGCACATCTGCGCGGAGGCCGGGTTGGTGCCATGCGCCGAGGACGGGATCAGGCAGACCTTGCGGTGCGCATCCCCGCGCGAGAGGTGGTAGGCCCGGATGGCGAGCAGCCCCGCATATTCGCCCTGCGCGCCGGAATTCGGCTGCATCGAGATCGCGTCGTAGCCGGTGATCGCGCAGAGCTTGTCGGAGAAGTCGCGCAGGAGTTCCTGGTAGCCCTCGGCCTGATCCGCCGGCACGAAGGGGTGGATCTCCGAGAATTCCGGCCAGGAGATCGGCAGCATCTCGGCGGTGGCGTTGAGCTTCATCGTGCACGAGCCGAGCGGGATCATCGCGCGGTCCAGCGCCAGGTCACGGTCGGCGAGGCGACGCATGTAGCGCGTCATCTCGCTCTCGGCCCGGTTCATGTGGAAGATCGGGTGGGTGAGATAGGCGGAGGTGCGCAGATTCGCCTCCGGCAGGCGCTGGTTGGGCCAGGCCTCGTCGTAGGTGAGATGCTCGCCGCCGAAGGCACGCCACACCGCCTGGACGATGTCGGGCCGGGTACGCTCGTCGACGGTGATGCCGATGCGGTCCGAGCCCACTGTCCGCAGGTTGACGCCGTTCTTCACCGCGTTCTGCAGGATCAGCCCCTGGAAGGCGCCGACCTCCACGGTGATCGTGTCGAAGAAGCCCTTCGGCTCCACGGTGAAGCCGAGCGTTTCAAGGCCTTCGGCGAGGCGCACCGCGTCGCGATGGACCCGGGCGGCGATGGCCTTCAATCCGCGTGGCCCGTGGAACACCGCGTACATGCCGGCGATCACCGCCAGCAGCACCTGCGCGGTGCAGATGTTCGACGTCGCCTTCTCGCGGCGGATATGCTGCTCGCGGGTCTGCAGGGCGAGGCGGTAGGCCCGGTTTCCCCTCGCATCGACGGAGACGCCCACGAGCCGGCCCGGCAAGGTGCGCTTATGCGCCTCGCGGGTGGAGAGATAGGCGGCATGCGGGCCGCCATAGCCCATGGGCACGCCGTAGCGCTGCATCGAGCCGATGGCGATGTCGGCGCCCATCTCGCCGGGCGGCTTCAGCAGGGTGAGGGCCAGGGGGTCGGCGGCCATCACGGCGACCGCGCCGGCCTCGTGCAGGCGGGCGATGACCTCCGAAAAATCGTGGATGGCGCCGCAGACGCCGGGATATTGGAAGACCGCGCCGAACACCTCCGCCGGGTCGAGATCGGTCGACGGGTCGCCGACGACGATGGTCCAGCCCAGCGGCGCGGCACGGGTCTTCAGGACGGCGATGGTCTGGGGCAGGCATTCGCCGTCGACGAAGAAGGCGGTCTTGCCGTTGCGGGCGATACGCGAGGCCATACCCATGGCCTCCGCCGCTGCCGTGGCCTCGTCGAGGAGCGAGGCATTGGCGATGTCGAGACCGGTGAGGTCGCAGACCAGGGTCTGGAAGTTCAGCAGCGCCTCGAGCCGGCCCTGGCTGATCTCGGGCTGGTAAGGCGAATAGGCCGTGTACCAGGCCGGGTTCTCGAAGATGTTGCGCTGGATCACCGGCGGCATCGTGGTGCCGTGGTAGCCCTGGCCGATGAGCGAGACGAGAAGCCGGTTCTTGTCGGCGATGCCGCGCATGTGTTCGAGCACCCGGCGCTCGGTGAGCGACGTGCCGAAATCGATGCGCTCTTCCTGGCGGATGTCGGCCGGCAGGGTCTCGTCCACGAGGCCGTGCAGGCTCGGTGCGCCGATCACCTCCAGCATCGCCGCGATCTCGGCGGTGGTCGGGCCGATATGGCGGCGATTGGCGAAATCGTAAGGGTCGTAGCGATCGTTTGGCATGATGGGCCTCGCGTGCCGAAGTCTGAAGAATGTCGCGACGCACCTCCCTACCCCTTGTGGGGAGGGATCGAGGGTGGGGGTGGTTCCGCCGGACTCCGCAGCGGGTCACCCAATCACCCCCACCTCCAACTCCTCCCCACAAGGGGGAGGAGGGCGCGTTCTGGGTCGTTCCGAGCGCTACTTCGCGAACGCGGCGTAGGCGGCCTCGTCCATCAATCCGTCGAGGGAGGCGACGTCGTCGAGGCGGAGGCGGTAGAGCCAGCCCGCGCCCTGCGGGTCGGTGCCGATGCTGGCCGGGTCCGACACGGCGGCCTCGTTGATTTCGGTCACCTCGCCCGAGACCGGGGCGAACACGTCGGAGGCGGCCTTCACCGATTCCACCACCGCCGCGGCCTCGCCCTTGACGAGCTTGGCGCCGACCTTGGGAAGCTCGACGAAGACGAGGTCTCCGAGCTGCTCAGCCGCATGGGTGGTGATGCCGATGGTGGCGACATCGCCCTCGATGGCCAGCCACTCGTGCTCGTCCGTGTATTTCAGCATGATGCGCTCCGTGAACAGGTGGTGGGGGAAGTCGGCCGGGGGCCGGGATTCAGCTGCGCTTGAAGCGCGCCGGCACGAAGGGAAGCGCCACGACCGAGACCGGCAGGCGCCGGCCGCGCACTTCCGCGAAGAGGCGGGTGCCGGGCGTCGACAGGGCGGCGGGGACGTAGCCCATGGCGATGGGCGCCTTGAGGCTGGGGCTGAACCCGCCGGAGGTGACCCGGCCGATGGCCTCGCCGGCCTCCTCTGCGACGAGCGCGGCCCCTCCCCGCACCGGGGTCGGGCCCTCCGGCAGCAGGCCGACGCGCCGCGACGCGGGACCGTCACCGATCTCATCGAGGATGCGCTCAGCGCCCGGAAAGCCGCCCGCCCGCGCGCCGCCGTGGCGGCGGACCGGCTGGATCGCCCAGGTCAGGCCGGCCTCGACCGGGCTCGTCCCGGCATCGATATCGGCTCCGTGCAGGCACAGGCCGGCTTCCAGCCGCAGGGAATCGCGTGCGCCGAGGCCCACCGGCTCCACGTCCTCGTCCTGCAGCAATGCCTCGGCGACCGCATCCGCGGCATCCTCGGGGAGAGAAATCTCGAACCCGTCCTCCCCGGTATAGCCGGAGCGGCTGACGAGGGCGGACGCGCCGAGGAGCTCCACCCAGGTCACGTCAAGGAAGCGCATGGCGGCGGTCTCGGGGGCGAGCCGTGCCAGGGCGCTCTCCGCCAGCGGCCCCTGGAGGGCGAGGAGCGCCCGGGGCAGCACCGTGATCTCGCACAGGCCGGTGAGATGAGCGCGAAGATGGGCCTCGTCCGCCACCTTGTTGGCTGCGTTGACGACCAGGATCAGGCTGTCGTCGAGGCGCGCGACCATGAGGTCGTCGAGGATGCCGCCGGTGTCATCGGTGAGGAAACCGTAGCGCTGCCGGCCGGGCGCCAGCCCCAGCACGTCGATGGGCAGGAGGGTTTCGAGGGCGCGGGCGAGGTCCGCCATGCCGCCCGGACCCGGCTTCAGCCGGATCTGGCCCATATGCGACACGTCGAACAGACCGGCCGCCTTGCGGGTGTGCAGGTGTTCGGCGATCAGGCCCGCCGGATAATGGAGCGGCAGCGCATAACCCGCGAAGGGCACCATGCGGGCGCCGTGGCGCAGATGGAGCGCGTGAAGCGGTGTGCTGGAAGCGTCGAGCGGCATCTGGTCATCCCATGACAGAACGGCTCCGGATGCTCGATCGAGCGATCCGGCTACCCCCATCTGTCACGGTTACCTGAGAGCTTCTCCCGCCCCGGGAAGGGTGGGATTTCTCCTTCGGTGGACGCCCGCGAAGGCGCCTCTCTCCAGATTGTCAAAACGAAGCGGTGATTGTGCCTGAGAGTTTCCGGGGGTGGTTGCTCCGTCGGCGCCATGACCGGTTGGTACCGGCCTGGGCTCTCCCGCTTCGTCATTCGCTGACGGACAAAGCCTCGCATGACCTTCGCCGGGGCGCAAGGTTCGGGCTTTCACCTTGGCGCAACTGTCAGTCCATTGCACGATACTGCCGCCCTGCGGCACGTCCTCTCGCGCCGGATCGGAACCGGCGGGACTCGGCGCGGATTCCGTCGTCATGGCCATCACCTCCGGGCACGACCTCGCCGGCCCCCGCCCCCGGCAGACCAAGCGATCCGTCCCCCTCGCGGATGCGAGCCTGACGGACAAGGCGCTGGAGATCCATCGCCGGCTCTGCCCGGTCTACGGCTGCCCGATTCCGTATTTCCACAGCCTCGATCCCTTGAGCGAACTCGTCTCCTCGCTCCTGTCGCACCGCACCCGGAACGCCGAGTCTGGTCGCGCCTTCAAGGCGTTGCGGGCACGCTACCCGGATTGGGCCGACCTCGTGGGCGCGCCCGTGGAGGAGATCGAGGCCACCATCTCCGGCGTGACATGGCCGGAACTGAAGGCGCCCCGCATCCGCGCCGTCCTGGCGGCGGTGGCCGAGCGTCACGGCGCCCTCTCCCTCGATTTCCTGAAGGAGATGGAGGTCGACGCGGCGCGCTCGTGGCTCGAGGCGATCCCCGGAGTGGGGCCGAAGACCAGTGCGGCCGTGCTCTCGTTCAGCCTGCTGGGGATGCAGGCCCTGCCGGTGGACAGCCACCACCACCGGGTGGCGCAACGCACCGGCCTCATCGGCCCGAAGGTCGATGTCGGCCCGTCTCATCCGATCCTGCGGGCGCAACTTCCGGCGGAGTGGAGCGCGCAGGATCTCTACGACAACCACGAGATCCTGATGCTCCACGGCCAGGCCGTGTGCCACCACCGCAATCCGGCGTGCGGGAAGTGCGTGCTGCTGGACATCTGCCCGACCGGGCAGGCACGGGAGCGGGGTTAGGCGGTAGCGGCGGCGCTACCGCTTGGCGGCTCCGTACACGGCACTTCGCCGGAGCGGGCTTTCACGATGGCCGCCAGCACGTCGTCGTCGATGGCCTCCATCATGGCCTCGAAGGTCTCCGGCGGGACCATGTAGCCCATGACGCGGTTGTGGTTCAGGATCGCCACCGGTGCTCCGTCGGCACGGTTCATCACCGATGTCGGACTCTTCTTCAGCTCCGACACACTCACCGCCACGTCGGCCATGACACTTTGCAGCTGAGCTTCCATTCACCCACCTCACCGCTTGCCGCCTCCCCGGAACGGTTGAAGGCGATCTACCTTCGATGCCAAATTCCGTACGGAAATTCGATCTTTTCGATTTTCGGCGCGGGTTGGGCCAACATGCCGTGCACCTTGACCACCCATGGTGAGCCGTTCAGAACGCACACGTCGGTGCCCTGATCCGAGCGTCGGGCTTCTCCCTCGCCATCACGCCATAGGAACCACGCGCGATGACCGCGTTCACAGAGCTCGTGTTCTCGGGCGTACAGCCCACGGGCAACCTGCATCTCGGCAATTACCTCGGCGCCATCAAGCGCTTCGTGGAGATGCAGGAGCGCGAGGCGCAATGCCTCTACTGCGTCGTCGACATGCACGCGATCACCCTGTGGCAGGATCCGGCCGCGCTGAAGGGCCAGATCCGCGAAGTCACGGCCGCCTTCCTCGCCGCCGGCATCGATCCGAAGCGCAGCATCGTCTTCAACCAGAGCCAGGTGCCGGCCCATGCCGAGCTCGCCTGGATCTTCAACTGCGTCGCCCGCCTCGGCTGGCTGAACCGCATGACCCAGTTCAAGGACAAGGCCGGCAAGGACCGGGAGAACGCGAGCGTCGGGCTCTACGCCTATCCGGTGCTGATGGCCGCCGACATCCTGGCCTACCGCGCCACCCACGTGCCGGTGGGCGAGGACCAGAAGCAGCATCTCGAACTGACCCGCGACATCGCGCAGAAGTTCAACAACGACTTTTCCGAGTCGATCTCCGCCCACGGGCACGATGCGGGCGCGGGCTTCTTCCCGATCACCGAGCCGTTGATCGGCGGCCCGGCCGCCCGCGTCATGTCCCTGCGGGACGGCACCAAGAAGATGTCGAAATCGGACGCCTCCGACAATTCGCGCATCAACCTCACCGACGAGGCGGATACCATCGCCAACAAGGTGCGCAAGGCCAAGACCGATCCGGAGCCCCTGCCCTCCGAGACGGCGGGTCTCGCCGCGCGGCCAGAGGCCGACAACCTCGTGGGCATCTTCGCGGCGCTGAAGGGCGTCACCCGCGACGAGGTGCTGGCCGATTACGGCGGCGCGCAGTTCTCCGCCTTCAAGGGGGCGCTGGTGGAGCTCGCCGTGGAGACGCTGGCGCCGATCGCCTCCGAGATGAAGCGCCTCGTGGCCGATACCGACTATATCGACTCCGTCCTCGCCGACGGCTCCGAGCGCGCCGAGGCCATCGCGGCCCCGACGCTGGATGCGGTGAAGGACATCGTCGGCTTCGTCCGCCGCGGGCCGCGGTTGCGGGCCGTCCGGTAATGATCCGGGCGCTCGTCTTCGACGTCTTCGGGACGCTCGTCGACTGGCGCTCCGGAGTGGCCCGCGAGGCCGCACGCCTCCTCGGCGCGGAGGTGCCCACCCTCGATGCCGGCGCTTTCGCGGATGCCTGGCGCCGGCGCTACGGGCCTTCGATGGAGACCGTGCGTTCGGGGACCCGACCCTTCGTGGACCTCGATACCCTCCATGCGGACTCCCTGCCCCTCGTCCTGGCCGAGTTCGGCATCGTCGGCGTCTCGGATGCCACACAGCGGGAACTGGTCCAGGCCTGGCACCGGCTCGATGCCTGGCCCGACGTACCGCATGCCCTGCGGCGTCTTCGGACGCGCCACCTCCTGGCGCCAAACTCGAACGGGCATATCCGGCTGATGGCCGACCTCGCCCGCCGCAACGGGCTGATTTTCGATGCGATCCTGGGTGCCGGCCATTCCCGCGATTACAAGCCGAAACCGGCCCTCTATCGCGATGCGGTGGCGGCCTTCGGCTTCGCTCCGGCGGAGACCTTGATGGTCGCCGCCCATTCGGGCGACCTCGCGGCAGCGGCGAGCCACGGCCTGTCCACCGCCCATATCGCCCGCCCGCGCGAGAACGGGCCGGGCGGTGGCGAAACGGCGCCCAAAGTTCCGGTCACCTATGCGGCCCGGGACCTCACGGATCTGGCCGACCAGCTCGGCTGCTGACGACGACGGAGCGGAAGGGTGAGCACGATGGCCGATTGGAACCCCGCCCTCTACACCCGCTTCGAGGACGAGCGTACCCGTCCGGCGGCCGAGCTCCTGGCCCGCGTGCCGCTCGAAGCCCCCCGCCTCGTCTACGATCTCGGCTGCGGCCCCGGCAATTCCACCGCGCTCATCACCGCACGCTTTCCCGAAGCGGAGGTGATCGGCCTCGATACCTCACCGGCGATGCTGGAGCGGGCGAGGAGCCGCCTGCCCGGCCTCGCCTTCGCGCTGGCCGATGCGGCGACCTGGATCCCCGAGCGGGCGCCGGACCTGATCTACGCCAACGCCGTGCTGCAATGGCTGCCCGACCACCCGGTGCTCCTGCCCCGGCTCCTCGGCCTCCTGGCACCCGGCGGCGTGCTCGCCGTGCAGATGCCCGACAACCTCGCCGAGCCCTCGCACCGCCTGATGCGCGAGGTGGCGGGTGCCGGTCCCTGGGCCGGGGCCATCGGCGATCCGGCTGTGGCCGGGCGGCTCGGGCGGATGCTGGAGCCGGCCGGCTATTACGACCTGCTGGCGCCGCTTGCGGCCGGGGTCGATGTCTGGCGCACCGCCTATCACCACCCGATGGCGGATGCCGCCGCCATCGTCGAATGGGTCAGGGCGACCGGGCTCCGGCCCTTCCTCGACCCGCTGGACCCCGAGGACACGGCCGGGTTCCTCGCTGCCTATGCGACGGCGATCGATGAGGCTTATCCGCCGCGCAGCGACGGGCGACGCCTGCTCGCCTTCCCGCGGGTCTTCATCGTCGCCCGCCGGGCGGACTAAGCAGGTTCGCAAAAGTGGTCACCGGTTTTGCGTCCTAAAACCTGCGATACTTCAAGGGCCTAAGCGAGGTGAAGCGTTGGCTTGCCGACGCGAACCTGCTTGGCGCACCGCCCCGGATGCGATGGCCGGGACGGTGCTCGGCCGGGCTTCAGCTTTCGCCGCGCGCCACCCGTGCCTCGTATTCCGGCAGGGCGAGCTGGCCTTCCTTCTCGACCCGCGCCTTGTCCTCGTCCGAGATCACGTCGCCGACCATGTCGAGACGCTTCCAAAGGGCGAGCGGCGTCTCCTTGTCGGGGCGCGGCACGTATTTGTTCTGGGACACCTTCTGGTACTTGTGGATGTAGCGCGGGCAATTGACCCAGGCCTTCGTCACCTCGATCTTCACGAGGTACTTGGCCTCGGTGTATTCGGCCATCAGCGGATCGTCGCGCAGCATCCGGGCGTGGCCCTGGACGCGGACACGGTGCGGGGTCTCGAAATCGATGAACAGCAGCCCGACCTTGGACTGACCCTCGATGTTGCCCATCGAGTACCACATGCCGTTCCCGTCCAGCCCGGGGAAGACCAGCGTGTTGGCGTCGAGCACCTTCACGAAGCCGGTGCTGCCGCCCTTGTACGAGACGGTGGGCATGCCGTCGGGATCGACCGTGGACAGGAAGAACATGTCTCGGCTGCCGATGAACGCCGCCTCGTCGGGGCCGATCTCGTCATGCACCCAGCCGGTGTCGAGGCGCTCGGCGAGCTTGACGGTGTTGTACTCTTCCTGAAGCGCGCGATGCTCGTCGTAATAGAGCGAAGCCATGGGTGTCCTCCAACCTTCGGCCGCTCTCAAATGGGCGACCGTTAGGGAGCATGATCGCCGGATTTTCCTGAGAGTACAACGGGGGCAGCTCGTCCTTCTCCCCTCCGCGGGAGACGATGGCCCGCGAGCCCAGTCGGATGAGGGGATCGCCATTTCCGGAAGCGTCGTCCCCTCTCCCGGTCGCTCCGCGACCACCCTCCCCCGCAATGGGGGGAGGGTCGACCCAAACAAAAGGCGATTATATACTTGACGCACCACACGCATCATGTGGTATGTGAAGCCCTAGGATAAGCCGAGGGCTACAATGGGACGCTTCATTCTTGGGATTATCGTTGGCTTGACCGTAGCCTATTTTTACAGCAAAAGCGGAGGTTCGCCGGCGGTAACAACAGCAACAGCCGTTCTACCGGTCGGTCCTCCATCAACTCCAAACATAGCAGCCGCTTATTTCTCATTTTCAGCCAAAAGTGCGGCCGTTATTTCATTCTTTCTTGCAATAGGCGTATTAGTTTTATTTACGATTGTCTCGGAAGGCGGCTTTGTTCAAGGCGAACTGTCAGTCGTGATTGGTTCTTTTTTTACTTTCTGGCTGACCTTCTTCATAGTCATCTGGTGGCTCTTTAGCTGACGGCTTTTGTCGCGCAACAAGTCGAAGCGCCGCATCAAAGCGCTCCTCCGACTCGTCGCATTCGAGTTCGCGGGCCAGTTCCTCAAACCGGCGCTTTTGCTCCTCGGGCGTCAGCTTTTCGGCGCCGAGCTTGGAGGGCGGCTTGGGTTGTTGTGGGGCTTCAGCCCTCTGCTTGATTACGCGGGGACTCATCGGGCTGAACCTCAAGGGTATCGAACAAAGAGGGGGGCACTGCTGGAGGCGGCGGCGGTGCAGGCGGAGGACAAATCAACAGTTTTTGTCCATCATTGCGATCCAAAACCCCGGTTAGACCAAGAAGATCAGCGCGGTCAAATGTATGAAGTTCGTCAATGTCATTCAGGAGCGCAGTAGCCACGTGCACGGCATCTTGCGGCTTTCCTACTTCTGGATGGGCGCGCAGTAGCCTGCGTGCAGCTGTCCCGACTTCGACATCCACCTGAACTGTGATTACGAAGTCTTTTTCTATATAATCTTCAAAATCCGTGTCATTATCTTCGTCCAAAGCATAGACGTGGTTTGCGTCTATCCTGCGTTTGAAGACTTCGGCTAGCGTGAAGGCCGAGGTCCATATCTCTACCTTCCCTGCTTCGGCCAGTTCAATAACGTACTTGCAAGCCTCAAACCGCCCAGGCTCGCGTTTGATGAGCGCAATCCAAGCGCAAGCATCCCAGTAGTACTTAGGCTTGCTTGGCAAGATTGCCCTCCCTTAAAAGATCTAGGTACTGACTAGCGCTGAGTTCACCTGTAAAATGGGGATCAAATATATCATCTAAACTCGTATTATTAAGAGCAACGCGGTCTATGCTTGTTGCCGTAACGTGAACTATCCGCCCCTCTTTATCATAGCGTATCCGTCCTTTCACTCTGATACGCTGTCTATTCCACACATCGTTGTAGTCAGCTTCGGACGCAATCTTGTCTCGTGTTTCTTCGTCAATACGGCACCAGATAACGTTTTTAGTTTTTCTATCAAGAATGCGGATTGCTGGTTGATTATAATGCAACCCAACATCCATGAAGTAGCCTTCAAGGGAGCCTCGCTCTTCGCGCGCTCGACCAAATTTTAAGTTCACTAAGGGCAGAGGATTTTCACGAGCCGCGAGGCTTTGAATGGCGGCTTCAGCAAATCTGGGAGTAAGAGTGATCGGGATGGCATCATCAAAGAGTTTTATCTCGGTAGATCCAACTCCGTTCGTGTTGCGCTTTAACAAGCCCTTCAGAAGCTCTGCGTTTTTTCCAGATTTGAACTTGTCTGGTATCTCTCCGCGTCCAATAGACGTGATGTTTCTTACGAAGTCCAACTTCTGATGTCTTGCTATAACAGAAATGTCGACATCGGGGCGAAGACTTACGGCCTCGCCCTGCGCCGTAAATGGACTGTTGGTGCTTGCGTAGCTGAGCTTCCAAGCAACCTGATCTTGCTTGTCTTCGTCAGGGGAGAGAAGGTCGAACAAGTCCAGCACCTGGCGCATCGCGTCCTGAACAGTCAGGACGTCGGGATGGGCGCCAGAGGCGCGAACAGTGATGGTGACCTTTTCACCCACGCTATTTTGTCCGATCCTTAAGCCCTGTCACCAACTGACCGGTACGTCAGTCGCTTTCCTACGATACCACCAAGAGCCCTCTCTGTCCGCTCCACGTCGCCACAGCCGAGCTTCACCCGGTTGTTGTACCGGAAATCGAACTCGGCGAGGTAGCGGTGAAGGTGCTGCTTGCCGCAGTGCTGGTAGACGCCCTTCATGCCGCGCTTGAAGACGGAGAAGTAGCCCTCGACGGTGCTCGTGTGAACGATGCCGCGCACGTACTCCTTGGCGGAATGAGTCGTCATTTGATGGTCGGCAAAGGTGGCACCGACCTTCGTGTAAATGCTGGACTCGTCGGTGAAGAGGCTGGCTTCCTTGAGGATGTTCGCTTCGATGATCGGGCGAAGGGTCTCAGGCTTGATGTCGTCCACGACCACGGAGCGGACTTTGCCGGCGTCGCGGTCGAGCAGGGACAGCACCTTCATCTTGTGGTGATAGGCGCGGGCCTTCGGAACGCCGGGCTCGCGACCGATGAAGGTCTCGTCAGCCTCAACGATGCCGCCAGCGCCGGGCATGCCGTCGATGCCGCCCATGGGGGCCAAGGAACCGTCACGCATGGCCTCGCGGATGCGGTGGGTCAGGAACCACGCGCTTTTGTAGGTGATGCCGAGGAGGCGGTGGATCTGGTGGCTGCTAATGCTCTTCTTAGAGGCGCACATTAGGTACGTGGCCTGAAGCATCTTTGAGAGCGGGATATGGGCGCTCTCGAAAACCGTGCCGACCTTTACCGTGAACTGCTTGCGGCAAGCTTTCTCTGCGCACTTGCGGAGGCCAAGGCGGGTTTTGCGTAGATCGTAGTGCTTACCCATGGAGCCGCAATGAGGGCACACCGGACCCTGCGGCCAGAGAGCCGTTTCAAGATGGGCGAAGGCGGCTTCTTCGCAGTGAAAGTAGGGCTTGGACAGGACGGACATGGGCGTAGGGCTCCGATGCCCAAACCCTACATTTCGAGGCGTGGTGCGTCAAGTATATAATCGCCAAACAAAAAGCCGGCCACGCTCGCACGAGGCCGGCTTTCTCCGCGATGGGGCGACCGAGATGGGGCGACCGAGCGAAGCCCGGCCGCCCATCACAAAAATCAGTTCTTGGACTTGTCGACCAGGGCCTTCTCGGAGATCCACGGCATCATGCCACGGAGCTTCGAGCCGACTTCCTCGATCGGGTGACGGGCGAGCTTGGCGCGGGTGGCCTTGAACGAGGTCTGGCCGACCTTGTTCTCCAGCATCCAGTCGCGGGTGAACTTGCCCGACTGGATATCATCCAGCACGCGCTTCATCTCGGCCTTCGTCTCGGCGGTGACGATGCGCGGGCCGGTGACGTACTCGCCGTACTCGGCGGTGTTGGAGATCGAGTAGTTCATGTTGGCGATGCCGCCCTCGTAGATGAGGTCAACGATGAGCTTCACCTCGTGGAGGCACTCGAAATAGGCCATCTCGGGAGCGTAGCCGCCCTCGACCAGGGTCTCGAAGCCGGCCTTGATGAGCTCGACGAGGCCGCCGCACAGCACGGCCTGCTCGCCGAACAGGTCGGTCTCGCACTCTTCCTTGAAGGTGGTCTCGATGATGCCGGCGCGGCCGCCGCCATTGGCCGAAGCGTAGGACAGGCCGAGATCGTGCGCGTTGCCGGAAGCGTCCTGCGCGATGGCGATCAGGGTCGGCACGCCGCCGCCCTTGAGGTACTCGCCGCGCACGGTGTGGCCGGGGCCCTTGGGGGCGACCATGAGCACGTCGAGATCCTTGCGGGGCTCGATGAGGTTGAAGTGGACGTTGAGGCCGTGGGCGAACAGGAGGGCGGCGCCCTGCTTCATGTTCGGCTCGAGCGACTCCTCGTAGATGTCGCCCTGCAGTTCGTCCGGGGTCAGCATCATGACGACGTCGGCTTGGCGGGCGGCGTCGGCGACGTTCATCACCGTGAAGCCCTCGTGCTCCGCCTTCTTGGCGGTGGCCGAGCCTTCGCGGAGTGCGATGACGATGCCCTTCACGCCGGAATCGCGCAGGTTGAGGGCGTGGGCATGGCCCTGGCTGCCGTAGCCGACGATGACGACCTTCTTGCCCTTGATCAGGTTGAGGTCGGCGTCACGATCGTAATAGACCCGCATGGTTGAATGTCCTCTTCGCGTGGGGTGTCAGGGTCGGGCCTGGCCGTAGAGGGCCAGGAACTGGTCGACGGCGCGGGCCGCGTCGCGTCGGATCTCGGCGGCGTCGAGGTCGAGCGCGTCGCCGAGGAGAAGTCGGATCTGGATGTCGCGCCCGACCAGACCGAAGAAGGTCCGGAAGGCGGTCTCGCCGTCCTCGAAGGCGAGGAGCCCGGCCGCGCGGCCAGCTTCCAGCACGGGCTTGACCCGCCCGCCGATGGCCAGCCGCCCGTTCGCCAGCACGATGGCGCCGAGGTTGCCCTTGCGCGAGCCGGCATGCGCGATGGCGATGCGGTTCAGCACCACCGAGGTACGGCCCGCGATCACATCGAGCCAGGTGACGGCGAAATCGAGCAGGCGCTCCCGCAGGGTCGCCGCATCGAGCGCGCCCGCCGCGTCGCGCCCCGCATGGACGCGCGAGGCCTGCCAGCGCACCGTAGCGGTGAGGAGACCGTCCCGGTCCCCGAACCATTTGTACAGGGTTTCCTTCGAGCAGCTCGCCCGGCGGGCGACCGCGTCCATGGTGAGCTGGTCGCCCTCCTCGACGAGGAGAGCGAGCACGGCATCGAGCACCGCCTGTTGGCGGGCCGAGGGGACCTCCTGCCCCGTCTCGTCGCGTGCGACCGTCGCGCTCATGCTTCCAGACAACCAGTACCGTACCGTACGGTACGCAGCGGCATAATCCGGTTTTGCGTCCCGAACAAGAGGCGGTGTGCCCCCGGTCGAACCTTATTCAGGCAGTTTGAGGCCTTCGCGGGCGAACACGGCCTGCACGGCGGGCCGCGCCGCCATGGCGCGGGCATGCGCGGTCCAATGGGGAAAGCGCTCCGCCATGTCGAAGCCGAGCGCCGGGCCGCGGCCCCAGGTCCAGAACAGCAGCAGGTAGGGATCGGCGACGCTGTAGGCTTCGCCGACGGCCCAGCCGCCGTTGGAGAGCTTGACCTCGGTCATGGTGAAGAGGTCGCCGCAGGTCTCGACGCCCTTGGCCTGGATGCCCGGGAAGGCCGTCTCATCGCTCGTGTAGCGCTCGGCCCGGCGGATATGCGCGTAGGCGATATGATGGCCGGTGGAGAGCCAGCCCAGCCATTCGTCGACCCGCGCCTGATCGCGGGGCGCCTGCGGCCACAGGCCGGCCTGCGGATGACTGCGCGCGATGTGGCGCAGGATGGCGGTGTTCTCGGTGAGCACCCACTCCTCCTCGACCAGCGCCGGCACGCGGCCGCGCTCGTTGACGGCGAGGTATTCGGCCGCCCGCTGGTCGCCCTTTGCGAGGTCGAGCCGCACGGTTTCGTAGGGCGCTCCCGTTTCCTCGAGGGCGATGTGGGAGGCGAGCGAGCAGGCGCCGGGGGCGTAGTAGAGGGTGGTCATGGAGCTGAGCTTTCCTCGGTCTCACTATCGAATTGCAAGCCGATCAACGCTGCCACCTTGGCGCGGACTTCCGCGAGTATGGGATCGGGGACTGTCCCGAGGGAGCGGAGGATGCGCGCTCTGCGGTCGATAGAACGCACCTGATCGGCGAGGACTGCGCCGTCAGCGCCTAACCCCTCCGGCAAAAAGACTTTCGTCGGCCAGGGATCGCGATTGCGGGTGACCGGGCAGATGATGATCCGCCGGGTCAGCGTGTTCATCTCCAGGGTCGAGATAACGAGGACCGGTCGCTTTCCGCGTTGCTCGGTTCCGAGAACGGGGTCGAGATCGACGAGGATCAGGTCACCCGGCTCATGCGGCCGATCAGCGGGGATCGTCATCATTGATGATCTCGGAACCGACATCCGGTCCCCAATCGACGGTCGGAGGCTCGAAATCAGGCCCGAGTCTCCTCATCTCCGCAGCCATTTCCGCCATCGTGAAGACGGGGAACCCGTTGACGTAACGGCGGGCGGGCGGAGGCGCGAGGGGGGCAGGCACCGGATCGATGTCCACTTCCTGCCCCTCGACGAGACCGAGCTTCCGCACGTCCTCTCGGGTCACTGAGAGGACGAAATCGTCCCCACTCCGTTCCAGCCTCGCTCTCATCGCATCATCCCCGGCACATCTCCGGCACGTTATCACCGTCGGCGAAAAAGCCTCACATCGCCTCGGAGCCACGCCCCATGGCCGCGATGCCGGTGCGGGAGATCTCCACGAGGCCGATCACCGTCATCAGGCCGATGAAGCGGTCGATCTCCTCGGTGGTGCCGGTGACCTCGAACACGAAGGAGTTCAGGGTTGCGTCCAGGGTCTTGGCGCCGAAGGCGGCGGCGAGGGTGAGCGATTCGGTGCGGTGCTCACCGGTACCCGCCACCTTGACGAGGCAGAGCTCACGCTCGAGGGCCTTGCCCTGGAGCGTGAGGTCGACGACCCGGTGCACGGGCACGAGCCGGTCGAGCTGAGCCTTGATCTGCTGGATCACCGCATCGGTGCCGGCGGTGACGATGGTGATGCGCGAGATGTGGCGCGCCACCTCGGTCTCCGACACCGTCAGGCTCTCGATGTTGTAGCCGCGTCCCGAGAACATCCCCGCGATCCGCGCGAGGACGCCCGGCTCGTTGTCGACGATGACCGCGAGGGTGTGCCGGTTGATCGGCTCGACCCGACCGGCATCGGGGTAGTGCGTGTTCATGGCGTTCATGACGTCTCTCCTCCGTGCCGTCGGTCAGACCAGCATCTTGCCTTCCTCGGAGATCACGTCGCCGAGGTCCATTCCGGTCTCGCCGAGGTAGTCGGAGAGCAGCATCTCGTTGTGCGCCTTGCCCGACGGGATCATCGGGAAGCAGTTCTCTTTCTTGTCGACGATGCAATCGAAGATGACCGGGCCGTCATGGGCCAGCATCTCGGCGATCGCCCCGTCGAGCTCGCCCGGCTTGTCGCAGCGCATGCCCTTGGCGCCGTAGGCCTCCGCCAGCTTGACGAAGTCCGGCAGGCTTTCCGAATAGCTCTGCGAATAGCGCGAGCCGTGCAGCAGCTCCTGCCACTGCCGCACCATGCCCATATACTCGTTGTTCAGGATGAAGATCTTGACCGGCAGGCGATACTGCACGGCGGTCGACATCTCCTGGATGTTCATCAGGATCGAGGCCTCGCCGGCGATGTCGATGACGAGACCGTCCGGATTGGCGAGCTGTGTGCCGATGGCCGCGGGCAGGCCGTAGCCCATGGTGCCGAGGCCGCCCGAGGTCATCCAGCGGTTCGGCTCGTCGAACTTGAAGTACTGCGCCGCCCACATCTGGTGCTGGCCGACCTCCGTGGTGATGAAGGTCTTCCGGTCCTTGCAGGCCTCATAGAGCCGCTGCACCGCGTATTGCGGCTTGATGATCGTGCCCGACGGCCAATAGGCGAGGCAGTCCCGCGCCTTCCAGGTGCGGATCTTGGCCATCCACTCGTCGAAGCGGCCCTGGTCGGGACGCTTGGGCAGGGCCTTCCAGGCCGCGAGCATGTCTTCCAGCACCGAGCCGCAATCGCCGACGATGCCGATATCGACCTTGACCACCTTGTTGATCGAGGAGGCGTCGACGTCGATGTGGATCTTCTTGGAGAAGGGCGAGAACGCGTCGAGACGGCCGGTGATGCGGTCGTCGAACCGGGCACCGATACAGACCATCACGTCGCATTCATGCATGGCGAGGTTGGCCTCGTAGGTCCCGTGCATGCCCAGCATGCCCAGGAACTGCGGGTTCGAGGCCGGGAAGGCGCCCAGACCCATCAGGGTCGAGGTGACGGGAAAGCCGGTGACCTCCGCCAGCTGGCGCAGGAGCGCCGAGGCGTGCGGGCCGGAATTGATGACGCCGCCGCCGGTATAGAGGACCGGACGGCGGGCATTCGCCATCAGCTCGACGGCCGACTGGATCGCCTGTGCGTCGCCCTTGAAGGCGGGGCGGTAGGTCTTGTGGCCGTTATGGGTGGGGCGCTCGTAGATCCCGCTCGCGAACTGGATGTCTTTCGGCAGATCGACCACGACGGGACCCGGCCGTCCGTTCGAGGCGACGAAGAAGGCCTCGTGCAGGATGCGCGGCAGGTCGTCGATCGATTTGACCAGGTAATTGTGCTTCGTGCAGTGGCGGGTGATGCCGACCGTGTCGCATTCCTGGAACGCATCGGTGCCGATCAGGTGCGTCGGAACCTGGCCGGTGATGCAGACGAGGGGGATCGAATCCAGCATCGCGTCGGTGAGCCCGGTGACGATGTTGGTGGCGCCGGGGCCGGACGTGACGAGGACGCAACCGACCTTGCCCGACGAGCGGGCATAGCCCTCGGCCGCATGGACCGCGCCCTGCTCGTGCCGGACGAGGACGTGCTTCAGTTCTTCCTGGTGGAAGAGGGCATCGTAGATCGGCAGCACCGCACCGCCCGGATACCCGAACAGCGTATCGACACCCTGATCCCGGAACGCCCGGATGACCATTTCGGCCCCGGTCATGACCTCGCCGCTCATCGTCCTGCTCCTCAAAACCTGATTGAACCCAGTGTCAAACGTCTCGTCGCGGCAACAAAAAAGGGTCCCGAAGGACCCTGCATGCGCCACCATCCGGATCACGGCCCCTGTATCAGGGCCGCCCGGTCGGTGGCGCTTCCGTTACGATAAGGATGACCCGCATGGGAAAACCGAAACCTCGCCGTTCGTCGGTCTGACGAATCGTAAACTCGTGCCGGCCTGTTTAAACAGGTCCGAGGGGCCGGTCAACGCCGTTCGAGGCAAGATAATGCCTCGCACGGCCACAGTGAGGTCACGCCGTCGGTCCTCGTGATGACAGTCCACCCGGATTCAAACCCTGAGTGTTTGCTTGCCTATGGATCGCGCACTAGGTGCTGAGGCACTGAGGGTCGGGGGCTAGCGCACGAGACCCCGGACTACCTGAAGACGTTCGTGCCGCAGGCTGTCCATGGGCCTCAAGCTTCGCCTCGGCCGGTTCACATGGTCCGCCCGGACCTGGATCGTGCTCGGTGTTCTCGCGCCGATCGGCATGCTGATCACCTCCGGGGTGATGCTGCTCGACATGCGGCGCGACGCCTGGGACAAGGCCGAGCAGACCTCGCGAAACCTGCTTCGGGTCATCGAGCGCGACATCGCCCGCAATGTCGAGATCATCGACCTGTCGATTCAGGGCGTCGTCGACGGCCTGAACGTGCCGGGCGTACGAGACGTCAGCCCCGAATTGCGGCAGCTGATCCTCTTCGACCGCGCCGCCAGCGCCAGGGACATGGGGGTGATGCTCGTCCTCGACGAGAACGGAGACACCGTCATCGACGCCGCGTCGGTGACGCCGCGCAAGCTCAACAATTCCGATCGCGACTACTTCAAGGCGCAGAAGGCCCGGGCCGATCTCGGCCTCTACATCAGCCCGCCCGTAGTCTCGCGCCTGCTGGGGACGCCGGTGCTGGTCCTGAGCCGCCGCATCAACAAGCCTGACGGATCCTTCGGCGGCATCGTGCTGGGCTCGCTGAGCCTGTCCTACTTCCACAGGCTGTTCGATCGGATCGGTCTCGGCCCGTATGGTGCGATCAACCTGTATCGCTCCGACGGCATGCGCATCGTCCGCCATCCCTATCTGGAGAGTGATATCGGCAGCTCCATCGCCGGGACCCCGACATTCGAACGGTTCCGGCGGGAGGGCAGCGGCAGCTTCGTGGGGACATCGCCCCGCGACGGCAGCGAGCGGCACTTCGCCTTCACCCGCATCGGCGACCTGCCCTTCATCCTCAACGTCACCCTGTCGGCTTACGAGATCGAGGCGGAGTGGCGCGGGAAGGCCCTCGTCATCAGCCTCATCGTGGTTCTGCTGTGCGGCCTGACCATCGGCCTCTCCCTCCTGTTCTGGCGGGAGCTGCGCCGCCGCGCCGCGATCCAGGCGGAACTGGAGCGCCTGTCTCGAACCGACATGCTCACCGGATTGCCCAACCGCCGCGCGTTCGAGGAGATGGTCGCCCGGTTGTGGACGAGCGCCCGCCTTCAGGGAACGCCGTTCTCGCTCCTCGTGGTCGATGCGGACCATTTCAAGCGCTACAACGACCGCCATGGTCACGCCGTCGGCGACAGGGTGCTCCAGGGCATCGGCCGCTGCCTGTCCGCCAGTCTGCGTCGTGCCGGGGACATCGTCTGCCGCGTCGGTGGCGAAGAGTTCGTCCTGCTGCTGCCGAATGCCGATGGGGCCGCCGCCCTCGGCGCGGCCGAGCGCGTTCATGCGCGGATGTCGACCCTGTCGGTTCCGTCGGCGGAGATCGAAGCGGGCGCGATCACCGTGAGCGTCGGCGTGGCCAGCGCCCTGCCCTCTGCGGGCGGCTCCACGGACCCGTTCGACCTCTACCGGCGGGCCGATGCCGCCCTCTATGCGGCCAAGGCCGCCGGCCGGAACCGGACCTGCTGCGCCGCCCCGGAAGGTGCCGCGCATCCCCCGGCCGCGCCACACGGCGTCGCGGACTGATCCGGCTCGGCACGACCGGTGGCGGAGCGAAAACTCCGGTCCCTGAAAACCGAATCCGTTTGCGTGGTTCTCCGGCATCGTCCTATCTGGGGCGAACCTCCCATCATGCCTTCCGGGACCGATGCCCCCGACCGCGACGACGGCCTTCCTGATCCTCGACGTGGCTGGCACCGCCTGCGCCCTGGCCCGGACCTGCGTGAGCGAGGTGCTGCCGTTGCCCCGGCTGCACCGGCAATCCGCCACGGCGGGCATGCTCGCGGGCTTCCTCAACCTCGGCGGTGCCGCGGTTCCGGTGATCGACCTCGCGCGCCTCCTCGGGCTGAGCGAGGCGGCGGCCGATCCCGATGACGTGGACCGCCATCTCGTCCTCGATGCGGCCCGTTCCACCGCTTTCCTCGTCGACCGCGCCGAGGCCCTCCTCGTCGTTCCCGATTCCGAGATCCAGCCGGCGGACGAGACGCGCAGCCTCAACGGCTGCGTGATCGCCGGGTTCGAGCGGGGGCACGGCCGCGTCGACGTGCTGAGCTTAGCCCGCCTCCTCACGCGGGAGGAGCGCGTCCGCCTCGATGCCCTCACCCGCGCGGCGGCGGAGCGGCTGTCCGGGCTCGACGCCGCGACTTCACCATGAACGGATCGTCCATGAGCGGATCGGCCGCCCGATGATCCGTCCGGCCAAGGCTGGCCCCGAACGCGATCCGACCTTCGCCGCCCTCAAGGCGAAGGTGATCGCCCGGACCGGGCACCATTATTACGCCGACAAGGACGACCTGCTCTTCGACCGTCTGCGCAAGCGCTTCAAGGCGTGCCGGCTCGCCGATTCCGCCGCCTATCTCGCCCATCTCGACGCCGAGGCCACCGGTCCTGCGGAATGGGCCGCCCTCGAGGCCGAGATCACCATCGGCGAGACCTTCTTCTTCCGCTACGCCGAGCAGTTCGCGGCCCTGCGCGGGACGATCCTGCCCGGCCTGATCGCGGCGCGCGCGGAGACGAAGTCCCTGCGGATCTGGAGCGCCGGATGCTCGACGGGGGCGGAGCCCTACTCCATCGCGATCCTGCTCCACGAGCTCCTCGGCGACGACCTGCCCCGCTGGCGGATCGCCATCACCGGCACCGACATCAGCCACGAGGCTCTCGGGACGGCCCGCGCGGCGGTGTTCGGGCGCTGGGCCCTGCGCACCCTGCCGCCCGAGGAACACGCGCGCTACTTCGTCCTCGGCCCCTCGCTGCCGGGGATCGCCCGCGAGGGCAGTTTCACCCTGCGGCCGGAATTCCGGCGGATGGTGCGGTTCGAGCACCAGAACCTGATGAGTCTGCTCGACGGTAAGGCGCCGTCGCATTTCGCCGGCTTCGACCTCATTCTCTGCCGCAACGTGCTGATCTATTTCCAGGCCGATGCCGTGGTCGGCATCGTGCGCGGCCTCGGCCATCGCCTCGTTCCGGACGGCTGGCTCCTGATCGGCCATGCCGAACCGAACCCGGCCTTCGCGGCCACCCTGCAGCCGGTGAACCTCCCCGGTACGGTGGCCTACCGCCTGCCGACGACCGCGCTCCCGATCGAGCCGCCGCCGCCACCCGAGACCGTGGCGGCCGCCTTCCCGAGACCGGTTCCCGAACCTCCGGCGCCCGAGGCCGACCCGCCTCCCGCCTTCGCCCCGATGCCCGCTCCCATCGCGGACGCGCCCCCGCCCCCGCTCTTGCCCTCGATCGACGGGGCCGGGCCGGAGGATGTCGAGGCGGTGCTGGACGCGATCCGGGGGCTCGCCGATTCCGGGCAGATCGCGGAAGGGTGGCGCAGGGTTCAGGCGGCCCTCCTGACCACCCCCACAGATGCGCGGCTGCACTATTACGACGGTCTTCTCGCCTACGACCTCGGCCGAGAGGCGGAGGCCGAGCGGGCCCTGCGCGGGGCGCTCTATCTCGACCGCACCTTCGTGATGGCGCATTACCAGCTCGGCCTGCTGCTCGGCGCCCAGGGACGCGAGGCCGAGGCCCGCCGGGCGTTCGACAACGCCGTCCGCTTCGGCCGCGACCAGCCGCCCGACACCCTGCTCCGCGAAGGCGACGGGCTGAGTGCCGGACGATTGGTCGAAAGCGTGGAGGACGCCCGCCTGCGCATGAGGACATCCGTATCGTGATCGCACCGGCCGCAGGGGACACTTCAGACGATCCGCGCATCCGGAGGCTGCTCGACGAGCGCACGGCCGCGCTCGCCCGCCGGGGCGTCGACATCGCCCATCGGGCGGCGACCCGCCCTTTCCTGGTCTGCGCCGCCGGGGACGACCGCTACGGCCTGCCCCTGGACTCCGTCGTCCAGGTGGTGCCGGCGCGGACCTACACGCCCGTTCCGGGGGCGCCCCCGGAACTCCTCGGCCTGATCGCCCTCTCCGGCCGCGTCGTCAGCGTGCTCAGCCTCGCGGGCGCCCTCTCGCGTCCGCTTCCCTCGCGGGCGGATTCTTCGCGGGCCGAGTCCTCGACGGCGACGGGCCACATCCTCGTCCTGCGCGGCGGCATCGCCCCCGTGGCCCTCGCCGTCGACCGGGTTCTCGCCGTCGCGGTCGTGGACGGCGCGCTCACGACCGAACCGGTTCTCACGGGCGGCTTTGGTGCGGATGCGGTTTCGGGCTATGCACCGGCTCCCGGCCCGGAGGCCGCCCATCAGGGCGGAGAGGCCGGCTTCGTCGTCATCGATCTGCCGCGTCTCCTGCGGCGATACCTGCCTCAAGGCTGACGGCAAGGCTCCCCCGGAGCCTTTCCCGTCGAGCGGTTTCGGAGCGTCGCCCAGCGTGTCGATCTCGATCGGAAAACGGATCCTCATCGGCTTCGTCGCCATCACCCTGGTGATGGTGGGGCTCGGCGTCTACGCGCTGGGCCAGATCGGAGCCGTCCGCGACAATACCGCGACGATCGTCACGCGCGACCTCACCATCGCGCGCAAGCTCGACGATCTCGGCAACAAGTCGCGCGACCTCGGCAGCCTTCGCCGCAACGGCGTCATCGCGGCTTTGATGCGCAACCGCCCCGATGGCGAGATCGCCGCGAACGTCGATACCTGGCGCCGCGTGGCGTCCGAGGCGGAGGCGATCCTCGTCGACACCGTCCGCACCGCCGACGGCTATGGCGCCACGGCCCCCTCTCCCGAGCGCTCGGCGATCTGGAAGCGGCTCGGCGAGGCCGCCAGCGCCGCCGCGGCGGATTTCCGGAAGCTGCGCACCGCCAGCGAGGTGCAGCTCGCCGCCATCCTGGCCAAGGACGTCGAGGGGGTGGAAGCCCGCAACGACGATCTCAACCGCATCCAGGACGAGTTCCTGCGCGATCTCGACCGCACCCGCGACCTGCTCGACCAGGGAATCGATGCGGGCCAGCGCCGCTCCAGCGACATCTACGAGCGCAGCCTCGTCTCCATCGGCCTCATCCTCGCGCTCTGCGTCGTCCTGAGCATCGTGGTCACGGGCCTCATCCGCCGGGGCGTGGTCAAGCCCCTCGAAGAGGTCATGGCCTTCGCCGAGCATGTGGGGTCAGGCGACCTGACGCGGACGCTCGGGCGCACCGGCTCCGACGAGATCGGCCGCCTGGCATCGACCCTGAACACCATGGTCTCCGGCCTCGCCGACCTCGCCCGCACCAACCGGGCGGCCACCTCCGACCTCAATGCCGCCGCCGCCGAGATCCGCGCTTCCGCCCAGGAACAGGCGGCCAGCGTCGAGGAGCAGTTCGCGGCCGTGCAGGAGACCGCCGCCACGGTCGACGAGATCACCCATTCCGGCGCCCAGATCGGCAAGCGGGCGAGCGAGGTGATCGCCACCGCCCAATCCACCGCGCAGATCTCGCGGGCCGGCCTGCGGGCGGTGGCCGATACGGCCAAGGCCATGGACGCCATCCGCGAGCAGGCGGAGGCGGTGGCCGGCAACATCGTCTCGCTGAGCGAGAAGACCCAGGCGATCGGCGAGATCATCACCACCGTCAACGACATCTCGGAGCGCACCCACCTGCTGGCGCTCAACGCGGCGATCGAGGCGGCGGCGGCGGGCGAGAGCGGCCGGAGCTTCGCCGTCGTCGCCTCGGAGATGAAGCTGCTCGCCGATCAGGCCAAGGCGGCCACCGCGCAGGTGCGCACCATCCTCTCGGAGATCCAGCGGGGCATCAACACCTCGGTCATGCTCACCGAGGAGGCGGTCAAGCGCACCATGACCGGCAAGGCCCGCTCGGACACGACCCAGCGGACCATCGAGGAGATCACCGCCAAGGTCGAGGAGAGCGTCCAGACCTTCCAGCAGATCGTCGCCTCCACCAACCAGCAGCAGCTCGGCATCGAGCAGGTGATGGGCGCCCTCCAGAACATCCGGCAGGCGAGCCAGCAGACCGCCGCCGGGACCCGCGAGGTCGAGGCGGCCTCCGCCAATCTCACCGAACTCGCCCAGGCGCTCCTGACCCTCGCCGACCGATACCGGCACTGACGGGAGAGGCCGGGCGCAACCGACCGATGGATATCCGCCAGCAGCTCCTCGCGGCCTTCGAGGTCGAACATCGCGAGCATATCGATGCGATCCGCGCCGCCTTGGCCCATGTATCCTTGGCCCATGTCTCCTTGACCCACGTTTCCTTGGCCGGTGCGGTCGGGAACGTCCCTCCCGACTGGAACGACGTCTTCCGCCGGGCGCACAGCCTGAAGGGCGCCTCGCGGGCGGTGGACCTGCCGAAGGTCGAGGCCGTGGCCCATCGGCTCGAGACCCTGTTCGAGCGGATCGTCGCCGGCGACGCCGCCCTCGACCGTGAGGCGACGGGGGCCGTCCACCTCGCCCTGGACCGGATCGAGGCCTATGTCGCGGCCCTCAAGGGCGAAGCGGACCCGGCCATGCCGGCCGATGCGCTCGCGTCCCTCGATCGCTGCCTCGCCGGCCCGTCCCCGGTTCCCGCCGAGCCGCCGCCGGCCCGGCCGGATTCGCCTGCGGTCGGTATCCCGGCGCCATCGCCGCCGCAGAAGCCTCCACCGATCCCGGCCGAACCCACCGCCGATGCGGGCGCGCTCCTGCGCGTGCCCGCCGACGCGGTGGAGGCGATGACGCGGGCCTCGCATGAGCTGACCAGTGCGCTCGGCGCGGAATCCGTTGTGGCGGAGGGGCTGGCGAAGCTCCAGCGGGACGCCGCCGCCCTCGGCCGCCGGGCCGAAACCCTTCGCGGCGGCGAAGCCCGTAGCGGCAAGGGCCGATCCGAGCCCGGAGCGGACGCGTCCGGCCTCGACGCCATCAGGGCGGAGTTGCGCGGTTTCGAGACGGCGCTCCTCGCCCTCGCCCGCGATGCCGCGCTGCTCGGCCGTATCCGCACCGGCGCCATCGCCGCGGCGGACGCCGCCGCCGCCCGGATCGGACGGGAGGCCGAGCGACTGGCCCTCGTGCCGGCGGAGACCGTGTTCGGCGCGTTTCCCCGGGCGCTGCGCGACATGGCGCGCGAGGCCGGCCGGGAGATCGACGTCGTGACGCGCGGTCTCGACCTCCCCGTCGACCGCGCCATGCTTCAATCGCTGAAGGACCCGGTCCTCCACGCCCTGCGCAATGCCCTGAGCCATGGCGCGGAGCCGCCCGAGCAGCGTGAACGCCGGGGCAAGCCGCCCGAACTCTCGATCACCCTCGACGTCGCCGTGCGCGGCGGCCGCTTGGTCATCGGCATCCATGACGACGGGCGCGGGCCTGACCTGCGCGCCATCGAGGCGACGGCGCGGGCGCGCGGCCTGATCGGTGGCGTCGACGGCGATCCCGATTCCTTCCTCGCCCTGGTGTTCGAACCCGGCTTCTCCACCGCCTCCGCCATCGACACCCTGTCCGGGCGGGGCATCGGCCTGTCCGTCGTCGCCGACACGGTCCGGCGTCTCGGCGGCAGTGTCCGGCTCGAACCGCGTGTCCCGGCCGGGACGTCGCTGATCATGCATCTCCCGCTGTCGGCGGCGCGGCGGACCCTGCTGCTGGTGGATGTCGGCGCCGCGATCTTCGCCCTGCCGAGCGCCAGCGTGGAGCGCCTCCTGCGCCTCGACCGGTCGAGCCTCTCCTCTGTGATGGGCCGGACCATGGTCCGTCTGCCGAGGGAGGGCGGCGAGGATCTGTCCCTGCCCCTGGTGGATCTGGCGGGCCTCATCGGGGTGGCGAGCGAGGACAACCGCCCGAGCGAGGGCCGCCCGGTGACGGCGGTGCTGATGCGCGCGGGCGGCCGGTCCTGGGCGATGCGGATCGATGCCCTGCGCGATGTCCGCAACCTTCTCGTCCTGCCGGCACCGCCCATCGGCGCCGATCCGCGCCTGATCTCGGGCACCGTCGTCCTGGGGGGCGATACGCCGGTCCTCGTCCTCGATCCCGACGGTCTGGCCGCCCGGGCGGGCGAGACGAGCCACGCGGCGCCGGAGCCCATCGACGAACCCTCCGGAACAGCCGCGCTCCCGCGACGTTCGACGATCCTGGTGGTCGACGATTCCATCACCACGCGAACCTTGGAGAAGGGCATCTTGGAATCGGCGGGCTACCGCGTCGTCGTCTGCGTCGACGGGCAGGACGCCCTCGACCGCCTGCGCGCCGGCATCGAACGGGTGGATCTGGTCGTGGCCGACGTGGAGATGCCGCGCCTCGACGGGTTCGGGCTGCTGAAGGCCCTGCGGGCGGACGAGGCCTTCGCCCGCCTTCCCCTGATCCTGATGACCTCACGGGGGGATGCCGACGATGTCGCACGGGGGCTCTCTCTCGGCGCCGACGCCTATCTGACGAAACAGACGTTCGACCAGCGCCAGCTTCTCGATACGATCGGGCAATTGTTGTGAGTGACGCCGAGCAGACACCGATCGAGACCCCTCCGGCGGCGAGGCGGGGCCCCCCCGTGCGCGTGATGCTGGTGGAGGATTCCCTCGTGGTCCGTGAGCTCCTGCGCCATATCGTCGGCCGCGACCCGCGCCTCGAAGTGGTGGCCGCCGTCGCGTCCGGCGAGGAAGCCCTCGCGGTGCTCCCCAATACCCGTCCCGACGTCATCTCGATGGATATCCGTCTCCCCGGCATCGACGGGCTGGAGACCACGCGCCGGATCATGGCCGAGCAGCCGACGCCCATCGTCGTCATCGCGGATTCGGTGGAGGATTCCTCCCTGCGCATCTCCATGAACGCGCTACGCGCCGGCGCGCTCTCCGTGGTGGAAAAGCCGGTGGCGACGACGCATGCCGGCTACGATGCCGTCTCTTCAGAAATCTGCACGCAGCTGCGCATCATGGCCGAGGTGCCGGTGATCCGGCGTCGGCCGATCGGGTCGGAATGGGCCGGGCGCCGGGGCGCGCCCCTGTCGCCGTCCGACCTCGCCGCGCCCCCGGCCGCCTCGAACGCCGCCAGCGTCCTGGCGATCGCCGCCTCCACCGGCGGCCCGCCTGCCCTCGCCCGCGTCATCGGCGGGTTGCCCGACGGGTTCCCGCTTCCCGTCCTCGTGGTCCAGCATATGGGGCCGGCCTTCATGGAGGGATTCGCCTCCTGGCTGAACGGAGTCGTCGCCCTCCCGGTCAGGCTCGCCGCCGATGGCGAGCGGGCCGAGGCCGGACATGTCTATGTGGCGCCGGGCGACCGGCACCTCGAATGGGCGCCCGGCGGGCACCTGCGCCTCCTCGATGCTGCGCCCGTCGGCGGCCAGCGCCCGGCCGCCACCGTCCTGTTTTCCTCGGTGGCCCGCCATGCCGGGGCGCGCGGCATCGGCGTCCTTCTCACCGGCATGGGCGAGGATGGCGCCACGGGCCTCCTCGCCATGCGCCAGACCGGTGCCCAGACCGTGGCCGAACACGAGAGTACCGCCGTCGTGTTCGGCATGCCGGCGGCAGCGATTCGCCTCTCGGGAGCCTCCGCGATCCTCCCTCTCGACCAGGTCGCTCCCCATCTCGTCCGCCTCGCCCTGCCCGGCCTCGCGGCGAAGGACCCCTTCGCATGAGCGGGATCGGCAGTCCCGACGGCACCCTCCCCCGGCCTCGGATCCTGCTCGTCGAGGATTCCGAGACGCAGGCGCTGGAACTGCGCCTGCTCCTGGAGAGCCACGGTTTCTCGGTGGAACGCTGCCCAACGGCGGAGATGGCCCTCGACCATCTCAACACCCGCCTGCCCGACCTCGTCGTGGCCGATCACCATCTGCCGGGAATGAACGGCGACGAGTTCACCCGCCAGCTTCGCCTGTCCCTGCGCACCCGCGCCTTGCCGCTGCTGATGCTCACCGGCGCCCGCGACGGCGAACGCCAGGGGCTGGAGAGCGGCGCCGACGCCTATGTGGCGAAGTCCGCCGACCGGGATATCCTGATCCTGCGCATCCGCGCCCTCCTGCGTGAGCGCCAGGGGGGCGCTGCCTCCGGCGACGGTCCGGGCGTCTCGGCGTTTCGGCGCGGCCGCGTCCTCGTGGTCGACGGCAGCGCTACCTATCGGACCTTCCTTGCCGGCCTTCTTGCCCATGAGGGCCACGAGGTCCGTACCGCCGCCACCCACGGCGCCGCCCTCGCCGCCCTCGACGAGGCCGATGCCGCCTTCGATTGCGTGACCATCGACCTCCTCGGCCCCGCCTATGACGGCCTCGCGTTGTGCAGGGCCATCGACCGGCGCCGCGCGGCGGGAATCGAGGCACGGGAGGCGGGAGCGCCGACCTTCCACCTCGTCGGCATCGCCGGCAGCGCCCCGGCCAAGGATTTCCTGGTGGAAGCCTATGCGGCCGGGGCCGACGACGTGGTCTCGAAGGCCGACGGCGAAGTCCTCGTCATCCGCGTCAGGGGCCTCGTCCGGCGCAAGCTGCTGGAAGAAGACGACCGCCGCATCGCCGGCGAGTTCGGTGCCCGCGAGCGAGCGCTCGAACGCGCGCGGGCCGAGGCCGAGGCGGCCGAGGCGCGTGCCGCCCTGGCCGGTGCCCTCGAACAGGCCAACCGGGATCTCGCCACCGCCAACCGCAAGCTCACGGATGCCCAGGCCAAGCTGGTCCAGGCCGCCAAGATGGCGTCCCTCGGCGAACTCGTCGCCGGCATCGCCCATGAGATCAACAATCCCCTCGCCTTCATCCTGGCGCATCAGGGCACGGTCGAGCGCCTGCTCGGCGAGATCGCGGAATCCGAGGCTGAACTCGCCTCGTACCGGTCGCTCGCCAAATGCCGCGACCGCGTGGGCTCCATGCGGATGGGCCTCACGCGCATCCAGGATCTCGTGCTGAACCTGCGCAAGTTCTCGCGCCTCGACGAAGGCGAGCGCACCCTCGTCAACGTTCCCGAATCGATCGAGACGGTGCTCGCCCTGATCCAGCACAAGCTCGGGACGCGGATCACCGTCGAACGCGACTTCTCGGGCCGGCCCGAGATCCACTGCACCCCCGCCCTTCTCAATCAGGTCGTCATGAACATCCTCGGCAATGCCGCCGATGCCATGCCGGAATCCGGCACCATCTCCATCGTCACCCAGGAATTGCCCGAGACGGACGTGATCCGTATCAGCGATACCGGACCCGGCATTCCCGAGACCCTGCGGGAAAAGATATTCGAGCCCTTCTTCACCACGAAGCCCGTGGGCGCGGGAACGGGTCTCGGGCTGGCGATTGCATACAGCGTGGTACAGGCGCATAGCGGCTCGCTCAGCGTGGAGACGGCCGAAGGGGGGGGAGCCTGTTTCGTGATCGGCATTCCGCGGCAGGCAGCGTAGACATGGTCAAAGGCACGATCCTCGCCGTCGATGACGAGCCGGACATCCTGATCGCCCTCGAAGACCTGTTCGAGGACGATTACACGGTCATCACCACGACGAAGCCGTCCGAGGCCCTCGAGATCCTCAGGGCGAGCCCGGACATCGCCGTCATCCTCTCCGATCAGCGGATGCCCGGCATGACCGGCGACGTCATGCTGGCCGAGGCCCGGGCGTTCCACGACGCGCAGACGATCCTGCTCACCGGCTATGCCGATATGAGCGCCGTCGTCGCCGCTCTCAACCGGGGTGGCATCACCGGCTACGTCACCAAGCCGTGGGATCCCGTCCTGCTGCGCTCCACCGTCCGTCAGGCCTTCGAGCGCCACAGCCTCGCCCGCGAGCTCGCCACCGAGCGCGCTCTGCTCCTCGGGCTCCTCGACAATGCGGAAGACGCCATCGCGTTCAAGGACAAGGAGGGCCGCTTCGTCCGCCTCAACGCGCGCAAGGCCGGACGACTCGGCCACACCGTCGCCGAGTGCCTCGGACGCACCAGGGAGGAGATCGAAGGCAGGCCGAGCGGAGAGAGCGCCGCGCGCGAAGCCGACCGCGCCGCGATCGCGAGCGGAAGCATCTCCGAGACGGTGTCCGCCGAGGGACCTGTCGGCGCCGAGCGCTGGAGCCATGTCACTCGCGTGCCGATTCGCGGTGCCGCCGGCGCCATCACCCACCTCGCCACCATCGAGCGGGACGTCACCGAGCAGAAGAACCTGGAGGCGCGCCTGCGCCAGTCGGACAAGATGCAGGCTCTGGGCACCCTCGCGGGCGGAATCGCCCACGACTTCAACAACCTTCTCACCGCGATCCTGGGCAGCCTCGAACTCGTCGGCCCCAAGATCGTCGATCAGCCGCGGGTCCAGCGCCTGGTCACCAACGCGACGCAGGCCGCGCAACGCGGCGCGTCTTTGACGAAGCGCCTCCTCAGCTTCAGCCGGGCGCGCGACCTGCGGCCCCGATCGGTGGACGTGAATGCCCTCGTCGCCGGGATGGACGTGCTGCTCGGCGGGAGCCTCGGCGGGCTCGTCAGCGTGACCACCGACCTCGACGCCGCCCATCCGGCGGCGCGGGTCGATCCCGACCAGCTGGAACTCGCCATCCTCAACCTCTGCATCAATGCGCGTGACGCCATGCCGGACGGCGGATCGATCGCCATCGCCACGGGCGCGGTGACGGTGACCGACGATCCCGACCTGACGGCCGGAGACTACGTCACCGTGACGATCACCGATTCGGGCATGGGCATCCCGCCCGAGATCCTGGCGCGGGTCTGCGAGCCGTTCTTCACCACCAAGTCGGTGGGCCAGGGCACCGGCCTCGGCCTCGCCATGGTGTTCGGCCTCACCCAGCAGTCGCAGGGCAAGCTGCGCATTACGAGCGAAGTCGAGAAGGGCACGACGGTCGAGGTGTTCCTCCCTCGCGCGGACCTCGCCGAGGAGAGACCACCGCTCGCCGCAGTGGCGGCGCCACGCGCCGTGAGCCCGGCGCGTATCCTCGTGGTGGACGACGATGCCGAAGTCCGGCACGTCACCGCCTCCTTCCTCAACACCTTCGGCTACACCGAGACCGAAGCAGCGGACGGGGCGGCGGCGGTGGCCCTCTTGGAGCGCTCCTCCTTCGACCTCATCGTGGCGGACCTCGCCATGCCCGGAATGACGGGCGTCGAACTCGCGGAGATCGTGCGGCGGCGCTGGTCGACCGTCCCGATCCTCATCGTGACCGGCCATGCCGAGGCGATCCCGATCCCCGAGGACCTGCCGGTTCTGCGCAAGCCCTTCGAATCGGCCGATCTCGCCGCTCTGGTGTCGGGGATGCTCGTCTCCCCAGGGTGAGCCCCCGTGCCTCCGCTCAGGAGGTTTCGTGCGGGGACCGAGCCGATGGTCCGGGTGACGCGGGCAAGAAAAAAGGCGGCCCAGGGGCCGCCTTTCTGCCGTCGGATAGGGGGAGCCGAGGCTTACGCCGCGTCGGAGACCTGCGACGGACCCGAATCCAGGCCGCGGGCATCCACGTCGCGGTCGACGAACTCGATCACGGCGAGCGGCGCGTTGTCGCCGTAGCGGAAACCGGCCTTCATGATGCGGCAATAACCACCCGGACGGGCGTTGTAGCGCGGGCCGAGGACGGCGAAGAGCTTGCGGACCATGGCCTCGTCGCGGATCTGCGACATGGCGAGGCGGCGCGTGTGCAGGCTGTCGATCTTGCCCAGGGTGATGAGCTTCTCGATGACCGGACGCAGATCCTTGGCCTTCGGCAGCGTGGTGATGATCTGCTCGTGCTTGATCAGCGCGGCGGACATGTTGGCGAACATCGCCTTGCGGTGTTCGGTGGTGCGGTTGAAGCGACGACCGCGAAATCCATGACGCATCTGGCTGTTCCTTGCTTATCTGGCCGCCGTGCCACGGTACGGCCGAGCGCCCCATGATCGGGACTGTTCATTCCGCATGACCCCGCGGCGGGATTCTTTGGGAGTTCGCGTTTGCGCGAACCCCCGACGTGTCGGCCAAACAAACGGCGCCGGGATGCGCCCGTAAGGTTCGGCCCGAGGCGGCTTCGCCTCCGCCTCAGTAATGCTCTTCGAAGCGCTTGGCGAGATCTTCGATGTTCTCCGGCGGCCAGCCGGGGATGTCCATGCCGAGGTGGAGACCCATCGCGGCCAGGACTTCCTTGATCTCGTTGAGCGACTTGCGGCCGAAATTCGGAGTGCGCAGCATCTCGCCCTCCGACTTCTGGATGAGGTCGCCGATATAGACGATGTTGTCGTTCTTCAGGCAGTTCGCCGAACGGACCGACAGTTCGAGCTCGTCGACCTTCTTGAGCAGGGCCGGATTGAAGGGGAGCTGCGGCGCGAGCGGCTGCGCCTCTTCCTTGCGGGGCTCCTCGAAGTTCACGAACACCTGGAGCTGGTCCTGGAGGATGCGCGCGGCGTAGGCCAGCGCGTCCTCCGGCGACACGGCGCCGTTGGTCTCGATCGTCATCGTCAGCTTGTCCTTGTCGAGATCCTGGCCCTCGCGGGTGGTCTCGATGCGGTAGGACACCTTGGTGACCGGCGAGAACAGGGCGTCCACCGGGATCAGGCCGATCGGCGCGTCCTCGGGGCGGTTGCGCTCGGCCGGGACGTAGCCCTTGCCGGTGGCGACGGTGAACTCCATCCGGATTTCGGCGCCGTCGTCGAGGGTGCAGATGACGAGTTCGGGATTGAGGATCTGGATATCGCCGACGGCGGCGATGTCGCCGGCGGTGACGGTGCCCGGACCGGTCTTGCGCAGGGTGAGGCGCTTGGGCGCTTCGGTCTGCGACCGGATCGCGATGGTCTTGATGTTGAGGACGATGTCGGTGACGTCCTCACGCACGCCGGGGATCGACGAGAACTCGTGCAGCACGCCGTCGATCTGGACCGAGGTCACGGCCGCGCCCTGGAGCGACGACAGGAGAACGCGGCGCAGGGAGTTGCCGAGGGTAGTGCCGAAGCCGCGCTCGAGGGGCTCGGCGACGACGGTGGCGACCCGCTTGGGGTCATGCCCGGTCGAAACCTGGAGCTTGTTCGGCTTGATGAGCTCTTGCCAGTTCTTCTGTATGACCACGGTCCTACCTCTCGCACTTCCGACACGAGCCACTGCAGTGGTCGGTCCTTGAGCCCTCCCCGCGCATCGCCTTGCACGGCTCGGTCTCGAAAATCATGTGCCCGCGAAGTGGCGGGCGGTTAGTGGGCCGCGACCCAGAGTTCCGGGACGAAGCTGTAGGCCCCGCCCTCCCGCGCCACGTAGCCGAGCGCCGGAAATTCCAGATGGCCGCCGGTGACGAAGGTTCTCTCGCTCGAGACCTCATCCAGCATCCGCTTGCGCACGGCTCTCGCCCGATCCGGATCCACGTCGAAGACCATCGTGGCCTCCGGTCGCTTGAACTGGATCGCCGGCAGATGGACGATATCCGCCCACATCAAGAGGGACGCCGAGCCCGACACGATCCGAAAGCCGGTATGACCCGGCGTATGCCCCGGTAAAGGAACCGCCGTGATGCCCGGAAGGACCTCACCATCGGTCATCGTCCGCACGCGGCCGGCATAGGGGGCCACCGCCTTCTGCGCGTTCTCGAAATACGGCCGGGCTCCCTCGGGAGCCCGTGAGATCGCGTCGTCCGCCAGCCAGTGAGCGGTCTCGGCCTGATGCAGGACGAGTTCGGCATTGGGATAGGCGGCCGAACCGTCCTTATGGATCAAGCCACCGGCATGATCGGGATGGAGATGCGTGAGCAGCACCGTCTCGATATCGCTCGGGCTGACCCCCGTCGCAGCGAGTGCTGCCGGAATGTGACCGAGCGTGTCGCCACCGAAATGACCCATGCCCGAATCGATGAGGATCGGCTTCCGGCCGGGCGCCTCGATCAGGTAGGCGTTGAGCGTGATCCGAGGAGCCTGCGCACGAAAGCCGGCCGCCTGAAGCGAACCGGCCTCGTCCGACCCGATCCCGGTGACGAGATCGAGGGAGCCTTGAAGGTAACCGTCATTCAGAACGGTGACGGTCAGATCGCCAAGGCTCCAGCGTAGAACGCCGGGGAGCGCCTTCACGGCATCGGGCACACGTTTCTCCGCTTTCACACCAAAGGGCCGAGTGACGAACCGGTATCAGACGCGACGACGCTTGCGCGGACGGCAGCCGTTATGCGGGATCGACGTCACGTCGCGGATGGAGGTCACGGTGAAGCCGGCCGCCTGCAGCGCGCGGAGCGCCGATTCACGGCCCGAACCGGGACCGGACACCTCGACCTCGAGGGTCCGCATGCCGTGCTCGGAAGCCTTGCGGGCCGCGTCCTCGGCGGCGACCTGGGCGGCGTAAGGGGTCGACTTGCGCGAGCCCTTGAAGCCCATGGCGCCGGCGGACGACCAGGAGATGGTGTTGCCCTGCGCATCGGTGATGGTGATCATCGTGTTGTTGAACGAGGCGTTCACATGGGCGACGCCCGACACGATGTTCTTGCGTTCGCGGCGGCGAATGCGGGTTGCTTCCTTGGCCATTGTCTCTCGTCTCGTCCTTCAGGCGCGCCCGTCATTCCAGGCGCTCGGGATTTTTGCGGTATCGGCGGCGCGGATCTGGATGACCGAGCCGCCATACGGGCTGCCGATAGCGGGCCACCCGGCGCGACAGACGGGAGGCGGAGCGAAAAGCTGCCTCCCAATCTTATAAAATTACTTCTTCTTGCCGGCGATCGGCTTCGACTTGCCCTTGCGGGTGCGCGCATTGGTATGCGTACGCTGACCACGGACGGGCAGATTGCGGCGGTGACGCAGGCCACGGTAGCAGCCGAGATCCATCAGACGCTTGATGTTCATCGACACTTCACGGCGCAGATCGCCCTCGACGATGTAGTCGCGGTCGATCGTCTCGCGGATCGACAGCACTTCGGCGTCGGTCAGCTGGTTCACGCGGCGCTCGGCGGGGATGCCCACCTTGCCGGTGATCTCTTCGGCCTTCTTCGCGCCGATGCCGTGGATGTACTGGAGCGCGATGACGACGCGCTTGTTGGTCGGGATGTTGACGCCTGCGATACGGGCCAAGGTCTCACTCCATTGGGCGCTCGGACGCTGCGGTCCGGCCCTGCTGTGTCACGCGCGTCCGGTGGAGGCCGGCCCCTGCGCGCCGCCCATAACGACAAATCGGCCCGCAGCGCCTCTTGAACGAAGGCACTCCAGACCCATCACGCATGGACGAATAGGGGCCTGCTAGCGCGACCCGACAATATTGTCAACGACCACCGAGCCGACGATTTCAGGATGCGGTGGTGCTGGCCAGAGGTTCGAGGAGAGCCATCACCTCGCTCGTCACCTCGTCCACCGGCTTCATGCCGTCGACGGTCCGAAGCATGCCGAGGCTCGCATAATAGGCCGAGAGCGGCGCCGTCTGCGCGCGGAAGGCGGAAAGGCGCGTCTTGAACACTTCGGGCGTGTCGTCCTTGCGGACGGGTTCCCCGCGTGCGGCGGTCTCGGCGGCGCGCTTGGCGATGCGCCCGACGAGGATCTCCTCGTTCACAGCGAACTCGACGACCGTATCCAGCTGCAGGTTCTTCTCGGCCAGCATCCTGTCCAGGGCCGCAGCCTGCTCCACCGTGCGGGGGAACCCGTCGAGGATAAAGCCGGGGCGGGCATCCGCCTCTTCGATCCGGTCGGCCACGATTCCGACCACGACGGAATCCGGAACCAGTCCACCGCTCTCCATGATCGACTTCGCTTCGAGGCCGACGGGGGTACCGGCGGCCACGGCCGCGCGCAGCATGTCACCCGTGGAAAGCTGCGGAATGCCGAAACGCTCGACGATCCGGGCCGACTGGGTTCCCTTACCGGCTCCAGGTGGTCCGAGCAGAATGATCCGCATAGCGTCGTTGTCCTCGTCCGGTAGCCGCGTCGGGCGTTGGGGTTCTGGCGTTCAGGGCACGGAGAAGACGATGCCTGCCGGCATCGTCCTGGTCGATCGGCGTCGTCTGGGGCGCCTCAGCGGCGCCGGGTGGCGCCGCGCAGCTTCGCCTTCTTCACGAGGCCCTCATACTGGTGGGCCATCAGATGTCCATGCACCTGGGCCACCGTATCCATCGTCACCGAGACGACGATGAGAAGCGAGGTGCCGCCGAATCCGAGGCTCGCCGATGCGTAGGAGGCCAGGATCTCCGGCACAAGGCAGACGAAAGTCAAATACAGGGCGCCGATCAGCGTGATGCGCGTCAGCACCTTGTCGATGAAGGTGGCGGTCCGCTCGCCCGGACGGATGCCGGGAATGAAGCCGCCCTGCTTCTTCAGGTTGTCCGCCGTCTCCTGCGGATTGAAGACGACCGCCGTGTAGAAGAACGCGAAGAAGATGATCAGCGCCGCGTAGAGAACCATGTAGAGCGGCCGGCCATGGCCGAGATAGGTCGTGATGGTGGCCAGCACCCCGGTGCCGCCGTTATTGGCCGAGAAGCTCGCCACGGTGGCGGGCAGCAGGAGCAGCGACGAGGCGAAGATCGGCGGGATGACGCCGGCGGTGTTCAGCTTCAGCGGCAGGAACGAGGTCTGGCCCTCGTACATGCGGTTGCCGACCTGGCGCTTGGGGTAGTTGATGAGAAGCCGGCGCTGGGCCCGCTCCATGAACACGATGAAGTAAACGAGGACGATGGCCGCCAGGCCGACGCCGAGGATCACGGCGGCGGACAGCGCACCGGTCCGGCTCAGTTCGAGCGCACCCACGATGGCGGTGGGCAGATGGGCGACGATGCCGGCGAAGATGATGAGGGAGGAGCCGTTGCCGATGCCGCGCGACGTGATCTGCTCGCCGATCCACATCAGGAACAGGGTTCCGCCCGTGAGCGTGATGACGGTGGACAGGATGAAGAACGGGCCGGGATCGATCGCGGCGCTCGAACTCTGGAGGCCGAAGGCGATGCCCCAGCTCTGGACCAGCGCCAGCACCACCGTGAGATAGCGGGTATACTGGTTGATGACCTTCCGACCGGATTCCCCCTCCTTCTTCAGCGTCTCCAGGCTCGGGATCACCGAGGTGAGAAGCTGAATGATGATGGAGGCCGAGATGTACGGCATGATGTTGAGGGCGAAGATCGCCATGCGCTCGACGGCACCGCCGGAGAACATGTTGAACAGCCCGAGGACGCCGCCGGCCTGCTGCTGGAAGTTCCGCGCGAACTGCTCGGGGTCGATGCCGGGAATCGGGATGTAGGTGCCGAGGCGGAACACCACGAGCGCACCCAGCGTGAACCAGATGCGCTTCTTGAGCTCGTCGGCCTTGGCGATGGCCCCGAAATTGAGGTTCGCGGCAAGCTGCTCGGCGGCTGAGGCCATGGCACCCGTTCCTGAGATAGATCCAGATTGGGGGTTGAAGCACCCCCGAACAAACTGAAACGGCGGCCACGCGCAGGTCGCACGGGCCGACGCTCAGAGCTTCGACTTAAAGTCTGCCCCGACGCTACGCAACAGCGGCGTCGGAAGACTTATTCCGCGGCAGGCTTGCCGCGGGTGGAGATGCCGGCACCGTAAGCGACGTTGACCGTGCCGCCGATCTTCTCGACAGCCTCGACCGCCGACTTCGACGCGCGGGTGACCTCGAAGGAGAGCTTCGCGGTCAATTCGCCGACGCCGAGCAGCTTCACGCCGTCACGGGGACGGGCGATGATTCCGGCGGTGACGAGGGACTCAACCGTGACGACCGCCGAAGCATCGAGACGGCCGGCATCGACAGCCTGCTGGACGCGACCGAGGTTCACCTCGTTCAGGTCCGTGGAATACAGATTGTTGAAGCCGCGCTTGGGCAGGCGACGGTGAAGCGGCATCTGGCCGCCCTCGAAGCCCTTGATCGAGACGCCGGTACGGGCCTTCTGACCCTTGACGCCGCGACCAGCGGTCTTGCCCTTGCCGGAGCCGATGCCCCGGCCGACGCGCATCCGATTCTTGGTCGCGCCGTCGTTATCGTGGATTTCGTTCAGTTTCATGATGCCCTCCCTCAGGCCGCGTCGTCGAGGACGCGCACGAGGTGGTGCACCTTGCGGATCATTCCGCGCACGGAGGGAGTATCCTCCAGCGTGGCCACCCGGTGCAGCTTGTTGAGCTTGAGGCCGATCAGCGTCGCACGCTGGTCGCCCTCGCGGCGGATCGGCGAGCCGATCTGCTCGACGCGGAGAGTCTTCGTTGCCATTGCACCCTCCCCTTAAGCGACTGCGGCTTCGGACAGGTCGGACGGATCGGCATCGCGGCGGCGAGCCTGAAGCGTCGACACCTTGAGACCCCGACGGGCCGCGACGGCGCGCGGGCTGTCCTCGTTCTTCAGCGCCTCGAAGGTGGCGCGGACGAGGTTGTAGGGGTTCGACGAGCCGAGCGACTTGGCCACGACGTCCTGCATGCCCAGCGTCTCGAAGACGGCGCGCATCGGGCCGCCGGCGATGATGCCGGTACCCTGGGGAGCGGCGCGCAGGATGACCTTGCCGGCGCCGTGACGTCCGTAGACGTCGTGATGGAGGGTGCGGCCCTCGCGCAGGGCGACACGGACGAGACCGCGCTTGGCGGCTTCCGTGGCCTTGCGGATGGCTTCCGGCACTTCACGTGCCTTGCCGTGGCCGAAGCCGACGCGACCTTTCTGATCGCCAACGACGACGAGGGCGGCGAAACCGAAGCGACGGCCACCCTTCACCACCTTGGCGACGCGGTTGATGTGGACGAGCTTGTCCACGAATTCGCTGTCGCGCTCCTCGCGCTCATCGCGGCGGCCGCGGCCACCGCCTTCCCGTTCACGTGCCATGTTTGAATCCTGTCTCACTGACGCGGGCGGCGGAGCCCGCTCGCTTGATAGCTTGTCCGAGGGACGGCCTGTGCCGCCCCTCCCCGCCTGGTCTTAGAACTCGAGGCCACCCTCACGGGCGGCGTCGGCGAGCGCCTTGACGCGCCCGTGATAGATGTAGCCCGAACGGTCGAAGATCACCTTGGTGACTCCGGCGGCCTTGGCGCGCTCGGCGACGAGCTTGCCGACTGCCGCGGCCGCTGCCGTATCGGCACCGGTCTTCAGGCCCGAGCGGAGATCCTTGTCGAGGGTCGAGGCGGCGGCGAGGGTCTTGCCCTCGGCGTCGTCGATGACCTGAACGTAGATCTGCTTGGAGGAACGGAACACCGAGAGCCGGGGCCGTCCATTCGCCGCCGCCCGCAGCGCGCGGCGCACACGCGCCTTGCGGCGGTCGAGTGCATCGATTTTGCGTGACATGATGGCCGGCCCTTACTTCTTCTTGCCTTCCTTGCGGAAGATGAACTCACCCGCGTACCGCACGCCCTTGCCCTTGTAGGGCTCGGGACCGCGATAATCGCGAATCTCGGCTGCCACCTGTCCCACCACCTGCCGGTCGATGCCGGAGATGACGATCTCGGTGGGCTTGGGCACCGCGATCGTGATCCCGACCGGGATCTCGTACTCGATGTCGTGGCTGTAGCCGAGGGAGAGCTTGAGGGCCTTGCCGGCCATGGCGGCACGATAGCCGACGCCGGTGATCTCGAGCTTCTTCTCGAACCCCTTGGAGACGCCCTCGACGAGGTTCGCCACCTGAGCCCGGGAGGTGCCCCACAGCGAGCGGGCCTCCTTGGTCTGGTTCTTGGGCAGCACCGAGACGGCGCCGTCCTCGAACTTCACGTCCACCACATTGGGGACGACATATTTGAGCTCACCCTTGGAGCCCTTCATCGTTACCGTCTGACCGGTCACCGTGGCCGTCACACCGGACGGGACGGGAACGGGCTTCTTGCCTACGCGAGACATTGCCTTTCCTCCAAGTCCGAGATCAGAACACCTTGCAGAGCACTTCGCCGCCGACGTTGCGCTCACGCGCCTCGTGGTCGGCCATGACGCCCTGCGGGGTGGACACGATGGTGACGCCGAGGCCATCGGCGACGCGGGGAAGTTCGGTCACGGCCGAATAGACACGGCGGCCGGGCTTCGAGACGCGCTGGATCGAGCGGATGACGGGCTGGCCGTCATAGTACTTGAGCTCGATCGAGAACTCGGTGCGGCCGTTGCCGAAATCGGTCGTGGCGTAATCGCGGATGTAGCCCTCGGCCTTGAGGACGTCGAGAACGCTCGCACGGAGACGCGAGCCGGGCGTCTGAACGACGTTGCGGCGGCGCATCTGACCGTTGCGGATGCGGGTGAGCATATCACCCACGGGATCGTTGACCATGGTGTCTGCTCCTTACCAGCTGGACTTGACCAGACCGGGGATGAGACCCCGATTGCCAAGTTCCCGAAGCGCCACGCGCGAGATGCCCATCTTGCGGTAGAAAGCGCGGGGACGTCCCGTGATGCCGCAACGGTTGCGGACCCGGGTCGCCGACGAGTTGCGGGGCAGTTCCGCGAGCTTGAGGCGCGCCTCGAAGCGCTCCTCCATCTCGAGGCCTTCGTTGTTGGCCGTGGCAAGGAGGGCCTTACGCTTGGCGGCGAACCGCTTCACGAGTTCCTTGCGGTGGTTGTTCTTCTCGACTGAGCTTTTCTTTGCCATGTCTCTCTCCAGTGTCCGCGTCTAAGCGCTTTTCAGCACTTACTGCCGGAACGGGAATCGGAATTGCGAGAGGAGCGCGCGTGCCTCGGCATCGGTGCGAGCCGACGTCTGGATCACGATGTCCATGCCCCAGGTGGCATCGGCCTTGTCGTAGGAAATCTCCGGGAACACCAGGTGCTCCTTGAGGCCCAACGCGTAGTTGCCGTTGCCGTCGAACGAACGGGGGTTCAGACCGCGGAAGTCACGAACGCGCGGGAGCGCGATGGTGATCAGGCGGTCCATGAACTCGTACATCCGGTGCTTGCGCAGGGTGACCTTGCAGCCGATCGGCATGCCTTCGCGGACCTTGAAGGTCGCGATGGCCTTGCGGGCCTTGGTGATGACCGGCTTCTGGCCGGCGATCAGAGCAAGGTCGCCGGCGGCGACGGTGGCCTTCTTGGAATCGGCGGTGGACTCGCCGACGCCCATGTTGATCACGATCTTCTCGATGACCGGAACCTGCATGGGGTTCTTGTAGCCGAACTCTTCGATCAGCTTCTGGCGGACGACCTCATCGTAATGCTTGCGCAGACGAGGGGTGTACGCGTCGTTGTTCTTCTCAGCCATCGATCAGATCCCCCGAGCGCTTGGCGAACCGGACCTTGCGGCCGTCGTCGAGAATGCGGAAACCAACGCGCGTCGGCTGACCGTCCTTGGGGTCGGCGATCGCGATGTTGGACAGATGAATCGCGGCTTCCTTGGAGATGATGCCGCCTTCCTGGTTCTGCGTCTGCTTCTGGTGCTTCTTGACCAGATTGACCCCGCGCACGAGCGCACGGTCTTCCTTCGGCATCACCTGGATAACCTCGCCGGAGCGACCCTTGTCGCGTCCGGTGAGAATGACGACCTTGTCGCCCTTCTTGACTTTGGCAGCCATCACAGCACCTCCGGAGCGAGCGAGATGATCTTCATGTGGTTCCGGGCGCGCAACTCGCGCGGCACGGGTCCGAAGATACGGGTGCCGATCGGCTCTTTCTGATTGTTGATCAGGACAGCGGCGTTCTTGTCGAACCGGATCACGGATCCGTCGGCGCGCTTCACTTCCTTGGCGGTGCGAACGACGACGGCTTTCATGACGTCGCCCTTCTTTACGCGGCCGCGGGGAATGGCCTCCTTCACCGAGACGACGATGATATCGCCGACACCGGCATACTTGCGCTTCGACCCGCCGAGAACCTTGATGCACATCACGCGACGCGCACCAGAATTGTCGGCGACGTCCAGATTCGTCTGCATCTGGATCACGAGAGTGACCTTTCCTTGTTTCAGACGGGTTTCCGCACACGGACGGTATTGTCCGGCGGACGACGTCTGATGGGGATCTGATGTCCCCGGCTCATATAGAAGGACCGCGCATTCGGCGTTTCTCAACGCCGGCGCGGTCACCGCGGTCCAGGGTGCGAACACCCTTTTGCATGTCGCGAAGGACGGCCTATTACTAGAGAGGGAAGCGCGGCGCAAGAGCAAAGACGCGCAGCTGCGCTGCAGACGACAATCCAGGACGGGTCTTCATCGAAAGGTCCGACCGGTCGTATCCGACGCCGGGAGCCATCCTGATTCGCACCGTTGATGACGAGCGTGGGAGAGCGGAACTGAATGCTCGGCGGATTTGAGCAAGTGTTCGCGGTCGAAGCCATCTGATTCGGTGACGCTCGATCAGTCGGATAGGGCGACCGACAAGAAGTCATGCACCTCGGCGAATCGCTCGTTCTTCCCGGCTAGGCACAAGACGCAAAAAAGCGGGCGCAGAAGCTGCGCCCGCTTTAACAAAACTGCATCGGTCTCACGCTTCGGCGGAAGGTGCTTCCACGGCGGCTGCGCCACCTTCGATGAGCTTCCAGGTCTTAGTCTTCGAGAAAGGACGGCATTCCTCGATCGACACGGTCTGGCCGACCTTGGCAATGTTGGTCTCGTCGTGGGCGTGATAGTTCTTCGAACGACGGACGGTCTTCTTCATCACCGGATGGGTGAAGCGACGCTCCACCTTCACGACGATGGTCTTCTCGCCCTTGTCGCTGACGACGACGCCCTGCAATACGCGCTTCGGCATGGTGTACTCCTCAGGCCTGCGCGGACTTCAGCGTCTTCTGACGCTGGAGAGTGCGAACGCGGGCGATATCGCGGCGGACCTCACGGACGCGGGCGACGTTCTCGAGCTGGCCGGTGGCGCCCTGGAAGCGCAGGTTGAACTGCTCCTTCTTCAGGTTCAGCAGCTCATCGTTCAGCTGATCGGGCGACAGGGCGGCCAGATCCGACTGTCTCTGTGACGACTTCATGATCCCCTCCCCTTAGTCAGCGATGCGCTGAACGACGCGCGTGCGGATCGGGAGCTTCGCCGCACCGAGGCGCAGGGCCTCTTTGGCGATGTCCTCGGCGACGCCGTCGACTTCGAACATGATACGTCCGGGATGCACGCGGGCAGCCCAGAACTCGGGTGCACCCTTACCGGAGCCCATGCGGACTTCGGTGGGCTTCGCCGTGACCGGAACGTCCGGGAAGATCCGGATCCAGACACGGCCCTGGCGCTTCATCTCACGGGTGATCGCGCGGCGGGCCGCCTCGATCTGACGTGCGGTGATGCGCTCGGGCTCGATGGCCTTCAGGCCAAACGTCCCGAAATTGAGGTCGAAGCCGCCCTTGGCCGCACCGTGGATGCGACCCTTGAACTGCTTACGGAACCTGGTCTTCTTGGGTTGCAACATGGCAGCCTCTCAACACCTTCTATGGCTAACGGGCGTACGCGATCACGCCTCAGGCGTGTTCGCGCCGGCCGCGCTCGCGGCCACCCTCGCCATCGCGCTCGCGACGTCCGCCCGAACGGCCGCCTTCTTCCTGAGCGCGCTTGTCCTGCGCCATCGGGTCGTGCTCGAGGATTTCGCCCTTGAACACCCACACCTTGATTCCGCACGTCCCGTAGGTCGTGAAGGCGGTCGCCACGCCGTAATCGACATCCGCGCGCAGGGTATGCAGTGGGACGCGACCTTCGCGGTACCATTCCTGACGAGCGATCTCAGCGCCGCCGAGGCGACCCGAGCAATTGATCCGGATGCCTTCGGCACCGAGACGCATGGCCGACTGCACGGCGCGCTTCATGGCACGACGGAAGGCGACACGACGCTCGAGCTGCTGGGCGATCGAATCGGCCACCAGGGTGGCATCGATCTCGGGCTTGCGCACCTCGACGATGTTGATCGTCACGTCGGCCTTGGTCAGGGTGCCGACGAGCTTGCGCAGCTTCTCGATATCCGCGCCCTTCTTGCCGATCACCACGCCCGGACGGCCCGAGTGGATGGTGACGCGGCACTTCCGGTGCGGACGCTCGATGACGATCTTGGACACGGCAGCCTGCTTCAGCTGCTTCATGAGGGCGGCGCGGATGGCGACGTCCTCGTGCATGAGTTTCGCGTATTCACCCTTCTGGGCGAACCAGCGGGAGTCCCAGGTCCGGTTGATACCGAGCCGCAGACCGATCGGATTGACTTTCTGGCCCATCAGGTCCTCCTCACGCCGCTTCGGCGGTCGGGACTTCGCGCACCACGATGGTGAGGTTCGCGAAGGGCTTCAGGATGCGGGCGCCGCGGCCACGGGCACGAGCGTGGAAACGCTTGAGCACGAGTGCCTTGCCGACGAAGGCCTCGGAGACGACGAGATCGTCGACATCGAGGTCATGGTTGTTCTCGGCATTGGCGATGGCGCTCTCGAGGCACTTCTTGACCTCGCGGGCGATCCGCTTGCGGGAGAATTCCAGGTCGGCCAGAGCCGACTCGACCTTCTTACCGCGGATGAGTTGCGCAACGAGATTGAGCTTCTGAGGGCTCACGCGCAGCATGCGCGCGACGGCCTTCGCCTCGTTCTCGGGGAGCGCGCGGGGGGTGGCTTGCTTGCCCATCTCAGCGCCTCTTCGCCTTCTTGTCGGCTGCGTGGCCGTGGAAGGTACGGGTCGGCGAGAACTCGCCGAACTTATGACCGACCATCTCCTCGGACACGTAGACCGGGATATGCTTCTGTCCGTTGTGCACACCGAAGGTGAGCCCGACGAACTGCGGCAGGATCGTGGAGCGACGGCTCCAGATCTTGATGACTTCGTTGCGGCTGGATCCGCGAGCGGTCTCAGCCTTCTTGAGGAGGTAGCCGTCGATGAACGGCCCCTTCCAGAGCGAGCGTGCCATGAGGGTTACTTCTTGCGGTTGTGACGGCTGGCGAGGATGAAGACGTCGGTCCGCTTGTTCGAGCGGGTCTTCTTCCCCTTGGTGGGCACGCCCCAGGGCGTGACCGGGTTACGGCCGCCCGAGGTACGACCCTCACCGCCGCCGTGCGGGTGATCGACCGGGTTCATGGCAACGCCGCGAACGTGCGGGCGCTTGCCGAGCCAGCGATTGCGGCCGGCCTTGCCGAGCGAGATGTTCATGTGGTCCGGGTTCGACACCGCACCGACACTGGCGAAGCAATTGCCGTGGACCAGGCGCTGCTCACCCGAGTTCAGACGCAGGGTGACGTATCCCTGGTCACGTCCCACGATCTGAGCGTAGTTCCCGGCGGAGCGGGCGATCGCGCCGCCCTTACCGATCTTCAGCTCGACATTGTGGACGATCGTGCCCACCGGCATGTTGCCCACCGGGCCGGCATTGCCCGGCTTGATGTCGACCTGCTCGGCGGCGATCACCTTGTCGCCCGGCGACAGACGCTGGGGAGCCAGGATGTAGCTCTGCACGCCGTCGGGGAACGTGATCAGCGCGATGAACGCCGTGCGGTTGGGATCGTACTCGATCCGCTCCACGGTGGCGGCCACGCCGAGCTGCTCGCGACGCTTGAAATCGACGTTGCGCAGGGTGCGCTTGTGCCCACCGCCGCGGAAGCGGACGGTAATGCGACCGAGGTTGTTGCGGCCGCCGGACGACGACTTGCCCTCGGTGAGTTTCTTGACCGGCTTGCCCTTGTAGAGCTCACGGCGGTCGACGAGCACGAGCTGGCGAAGGCTCGGCGTGACCGGTTTGAATGTCTTCAAGGCCATCGGCTTGATCCTAACGCTTTTCGTGTCAGAGCCCGGTCGTGACGTCGATCGTTTCACCCTCGGCGAGGGTCACGATCGCTTTCTTCACGTCCGAACGCTGTCCGCGAAGCCCGCGGAAAATCTTCTTCTTGCCCTTGGTGACGAGCGTGTTCACGCCCGTGACCTTGACGTCGAACAGCTTCTCGACCGCCTCTTTGATCTGCGGCTTGGTTGCCTTCGGGGAAACCCGGAAGACGACCTTGTTCTGCTCGGTGAGGTTCGTCGCCTTCTCGGTGATGACCGGGGAGACGATGATGTCGTAGTGGCGCGGATCGGCACTCATTTGAATCGCGCCTCCAGCGCATCGATCGCTGCGCGCGTCAGCACGAGCTTGTCGCGACGCAGGATGTCGTAGACGTTGATGCCCTGGACCGGCAGGACGTCGATCTGCGGGATGTTGCGGGCGGCGCGACCGAAGTTCACGTCGACCTCGGCACCGCTGATGATCAGCGCGCTGGACAGGCCCATCTTCTCGAAGCGCTCGACCAAGTTACGGGTCTTGCCGTCGGCGAGAGTCACGTCGTCCACGATGATGAGGGTCTCGGCCTTCACCTTGGCGGACAGGGCGTGACGGAGAGCCAGGGCGCGGACCTTCTTGGGCAGGTCGTGAGCATGGCTGCGCACGACCGGACCGAAGGCACGTCCACCGCCGCGGAACTGCGGAGCGGAGGCGGCGCCGTGACGAGCGTTACCGGTGCCCTTCTGCTTGTACAGCTTCTTGCGCGTGCGGTTGACGTCCGAGCGGTTCTTGACCGCATGGGTGCCGGCCTGACGCTTGGCGAGCTGCCAGCGCACCATGCGCTGGAGAAGGTCGGCGCGGGGCTCGAGACCGAAGATGGTCTCGTCCAGGTCGATGGACCCGGCGCCGTCGCCGTCGAGAGTGGTGATATCGAGCTTCATCACGCGTTCTCCTCGGAAGCGGGAGCCTCGGGAGCCGGAGCTTCGGTGGCGGGAGCAGCGGAAGAACCGTTTTCACGGAACTTGCCCGGCTGCGGCACGTCGGCGGGGAGCTTGCGCTTCACCGCGTCGCGGATCTGGATCCAGCCGCCGGCGACACCGGGAACGGCGCCTTCGACGAGGATGAGGCCACGCTCGGGATCCGTGCGCACGACGCGCAGGTTCTGGGTCGTGACCCGGTCGACGCCCATGTGACCGGGCATCTTTTTGTTCTTGAAGGTCTTGCCCGGGTCCTGGCGGCCACCGGTCGAACCGATCGAACGATGCGAGATGGACACGCCGTGGGTGGCGCGCAGACCACCGAAGTTCCAGCGCTTCATACCACCGGCGAAGCCCTTACCCGTGGTCGTGCCCGTCACGTCGACGAACTGGCCGGGGATGAAGTGGTCGGCGGTGATTTCGGCACCGACCGGGATCAGCGCGTCCTCGGACACGCGGAACTCGGCGAGCTTCTGCTTGGGCTCGACCTTGGCGACCGCGAACCGGCCGCGCTCGGCAGCCGACACGTTCTTCACCTTGGCCTTGCCGACGCCGACCTGAAGGGCGACGTAGCCGTTCTTCTCGACGGTACGGTGGGCGACCACCTGGCATTGATCGATTTTAAGCACTGTCACGGGGACATGTTCGCCAGCATCCGTAAAGATGCGGGTCATGCCGACCTTCTGTGCAATGACGCCTGAGCGCATAGGTGTCTCCCTCGCGCGATTCTACGGTAAGCTCTAAATCCCCGCGGGACTTAGAGCTTGATCTCCACGTCCACGCCGGCGGCGAGGTCGAGCTTCATCAGCGCGTCCACGGTCTGCGGCGTCGGATCGACGATATCGAGGACGCGCTTGTGGGTGCGCATCTCGAACTGCTCGCGCGACTTCTTGTCGATGTGCGGCGAGCGGTTGACGGTGAACTTCTCGATATGCGTCGGAAGCGGGATCGGACCACGAATGGTCGCGCCGGTGCGCTTGGCCGTCGACACGATCTCGCGGGTCGAGGCATCGAGGATGCGATGATCGAACGCCTTGAGGCGAATGCGGATATTCTGACCGTTCATGACCTGAAACCTTGGCGGGACTTAAGAAGGGGCGGGCGCGAGGACCCGCCCCTCTGTCGATCCCAGCAGACTGAGCGTACCGAACTTAATCGTTGATGGCTGCGACGACGCCTGCGCCGACGGTGCGACCGCCTTCACGGATGGCGAAGCGGAGCTTCTCTTCCATGGCGACGGGGACGATGAGGGTGACGTCCATGGTGACGCTGTCACCGGGCATCACCATCTATGGTGATGCCCGGTGGAGCGTACCGAACTTAATCGTTGATGGCTGCGACGACGCCTGCGCCGACGGTGCGACCGCCTTCACGGATGGCGAAGCGGAGCTTCTCTTCCATGGCGACGGGGACGATGAGGGTGACGTCCATGGTGACGCTGTCACCGGGCATCACCATCTCGGTGCCCTCGGGCAGTTCGCAGACACCGGTCACGTCGGTGGTGCGGAAGTAGAACTGGGGCCGGTAGTTGGTGAAGAACGGGGTGTGGCGACCGCCCTCCTCCTTGGTGAGGATGTAGGCCTCGGCCTTGAACTTGGTGTGGGGCTTGACCGAGCCGGGCTTGCACACGACCTGGCCGCGCTCGACGTCCTCGCGCTTGGTGCCGCGCAGGAGCACGCCGACATTGTCGCCGGCCTGGCCCTGGTCGAGCAGCTTGCGGAACATCTCGACGCCCGTGACCGTGGTGGTCTGGGTGTCGCGGATGCCGACGATCTCCACGGTCTCGCCGACCTTGACGATGCCGCGCTCGACGCGGCCCGTCACCACGGTGCCGCGGCCCGAGATCGAGAACACGTCCTCGATCGGCATCAGGAACGGCTTGTCGATCGGACGCTCCGGCTGCGGGATGTAGGCGTCCACCGACTCCATCAGCTTCAGCACGGCGTCGTGGCCGACGGCCTTGTCGCCGTTGTCGAGGGCGACCTTGGCCGAGCCCTTGGTGATCGGGATGTCGTCGCCGGGGAAGTCGTACTTGGAGAGGAGCTCGCGCACCTCCATCTCGACGAGCTCGAGGAGCTCCTCGTCGTCGACGAGGTCGACCTTGTTGAGGAACACCACCAGSGCCGGCACGCCGACCTGACGGGCGAGCAGGATGTGCTCGCGGGTCTGCGGCATCGGGCCGTCGGCGGCCGACACGACCAGGATCGCGCCGTCCATCTGSGCSGCACCSGTGATCATGTTCTTCACGTAATCGGCGTGGCCGGGGCAATCGACGTGGGCGTAGTGACGGTTGGCCGTCTCGTACTCGACGTGAGCCGTCGAGATCGTGATGCCGCGGGCCTTCTCCTCGGGGGCCTTGTCGATCTGGTCGTAGGCCGTGAACGTCGCGCCACCCGACTCCGCCAGGACCTTCGTGATCGCCGCCGTCAGCGACGTCTTGCCGTGGTCGACGTGACCGATCGTGCCGATGTTGCAGTGCGGCTTGGTGCGAGATCGGAAGAGCG